>NZ_JCBCCK010000208.1:0-4903 GCF_059864935.1 Planktosalinus sp. | reverse complement strand
TTTATTTTTCAGACTCATACTTTTCTGAATACCTCTGGTATAATTTGGTATGGTGAGATTCCAAAGAAATTTCCCTGCCATCGATAAAGGCGTGGGTTAGGTTGTTTGTTCTCATGTCCAATGCATCGCCTTCTGAAATAAATAGTGTGGCACTTTTTCCCACTTCCAGTGAGCCGTAATCCCCATCGATACCGATAATTTTAGCAATGTTTGAGGTGATAATTTTGAGGGCATCTTCTTTTGAAAGGCCATAGCCCACTGCTTGCCCGGCGAAGAAAGGCAGGTTTCGGGTGCTCATACGCTCCATGCGACCCACGGGGGTTAAACCCACAAGCAAGCCGGCATCATTCAATAATTTAGGCATTTTGTAAGGCAGGTCATAGTCCTCATCGTCATAATTGGGCCTGTTTTGGGTTCTGTCAAGCAGCACGGGTATGTTGTTTTGCTTTAGAAAATCTGTGATTTTATAGGCCTGATAACCACCCACCAGAACAGTTTCTTTGATGTCCATTTCTTTGGCAAAAGTGATAGCGTCTATGATTTCCTTTTCAGAGCTAGCACGCACATAAAGTTTTTTGCTACCGTCAAACAATCCATGTACGGCTTCAAGAGCCAGGTTTCTATCAGCTGAGGCTTTTTTATATGCTTTAGCTTGCGTCAAAAATTCCCTTATGGCCTGAATGTCACTTTCGTAATCCTTATTGGGTTGGAATGTTCTGGGTTCACCCATCCACCAGCGGCCTCTTCTAAAGCTGGATGGCCAATTCATATGGATACCGTCGTCAATTTTTACTGCAGCGTCTTCCCAATTCCATGCATCAAACTGAACTATGGAGGAGGTTCCGGAAATCCTTCCCCCACGTGGAACGATTTGACCCATCAATACCCCGTTGGGACGCATTGATTCTACTACTTTACTTTCGGCATTGTAGGCAATCAAACTGCGTACGTTGGGTGTGATGTTTCCGATTTCCCGCTCATCCACACTCGCTCTCACGGCATCAATTTCAACAAGCCCCAAAGTGCTGTTGGCGGCTATAAAACCGGGATAAACGTGTTTGCCTTGAGCGTTGATGATGCGTCCTTTTGGAGCAACATTGGCACCGATGGCGGTAATCTTTCCGTCTTCAAAAACGATGGTGGCGTTTTGCATCACGGTGCCATTGCCAATGTGTGCGGTAACGCCCGTGATGGATATGGCTTCAGTTTGTGGCCCTGCAGGCGTTTGTTGTGCATAAACTGACAGGCTGAACGTCAGTAAAAATGCTATGCTTAATATGTTGATTTTATTTTTCATCAGTTTCGTATTAAAGATTAGTCGTGAAAATGAAATTCCTCCTCAAGATGGTCGGTGTCGCAATGAAAATCCCTGGAGGGCCTTCTTCTTGGTGGCTGGGTGTTTCCTCCGCCGTTTTTTTCGTCAATCATCATTTTCATTAATCTGTTGCGTTCATCCCTTATGGCGTTTCGCTTTCTCAGGTCGTCTTCAATGTCAAAGTAAACGGCACCTTCAATCAGCGTTTTTTCCGCTTTAGCGTAAATGGACAACGGGTTGTCGCTCCACAGCACCAAATCGGCATCCTTACCTGTTTTAATGCTTCCCACACGGTCGTCAACACGCATCATTTTTGCGGGATTTAAGGTGACCATTTTCCAGGCTTCTTCTTCTGAAACCCCACCATACTTAACTGTTTTTCCTGCTTCCTGATTGAGTCTTCTGATGAGCTCGCCGTCATCGCTGTTTAAACTTACGTTTAGCCCCACATTGTGCATAATCGCTGCATTGTATGGAATGGCATCGTTGACTTCAAACTTATAAGCCCACCAATCACTGAATGTGGAAACTCCTTTCACACCGTGCTCTTTCATTTTGTCAGCTACTTTATAACCTTCAAGAATGTGTGTGAACGTATTGATTTTAAAGTTAAATTGTTCAGCGACTTTCAGAAGCATATTGATTTCACTTTGCACATAAGAATGGCAACTGATGAAACGGTTACCATTTAGGATTTCAACCAAAGTTTCCATTTCTTCATCATAGCGAAAGTCTTTTCCACTTTTCTTTTGGGTTTCATATTCCCTGGCACGTGAAAAATAGTCTATATATACCTGTTCAACACCCATTCTTGATTGCGGGAAACGCACGGTTTCCACAGCACCCCAATTGGATTGCTTGACGTTTTCACCCAAAGCAAATTTGATGAATGCAGGAGCATTTTTAAATTTCATTCCCTCAGGACTTTCTCCCCATTTAAACTTGACTATGGCCGAACGCCCGCCAATGGGGTTAGCAGACCCATGCAGCAGTTGTGCAGCAGTAACCCCTCCTGCAAGTGCCCTGTAAACGCCTATGTCATCCGGGTCAATCACGTCTTCCATTTTAACTTCGGCAGAGCTGTTGTGGCCCCCTTCATTGACTGACGAAAGTGCCAAATGTGAGTGCTCATCAATGATTCCGGCGGTTAGGTGTTTGCCGGTGGCATCTACAACGCGTGCATTTCCGGGGGCAAGGTTTTTACCGATTTGGGCAATCTTGCCGTTTCTGATGAGTACATCGGTGTTTTCCAAAATACCTTCGGCCTCATTGGTCCAAACGGTTGCGTTTCTGAAAAGCATATCGGTTGCCCTTGGAAGTTCGGTGTTTCCGTAAGCCATATTGGGATAAGTCACTGCCACCACTTCGGGTGCTTTTTTCTCTTTTTCGTCTTTTTCTTCGTCATCTTTTTCGTCAAGGGCTCCTGTTTTAGTGGCCATGAACGTGGATTCGGTTCCGTTGGGCAGGTATAGTCTTCCACTTAGATTGTCTGTCAAATCACTGATATTAACAATCATTCGGTAAGTTTCATCGTCTTTCGTTATAGAGAGGTTCACCCAGTTTTTGGAATATGAAATGCTGCTTTTCAGCGTAAGCGTGTCCTGTTTGATTTCAACTTTTGGTTTGCTGATTTCGCCTGAAATGCCCATTTCATAAGTGTTTCCGGCAACTATCAGGTTGTACTTTCCCCTGATGTCTTTTTGTGACATGTCATTCACCACGTGTTTTGTGCCTTGAATCCAGTTTTCAAAAATGGTGGTTCCTTTTTCAAAAAGCGGTCCTGAAGTAATAATAAAATTGGCTTCAGAATCCTTGTTAAGGTTACCAATGCGGTTGTTTTTTACAATTTGTGCCGGAACTGTTGTTAACGCTTCCAATGCTTTTTGAGGGGAAAGACCATATTCAATGGTTTTTTCGATTCGGGACATCATGTCTTTGGGCGATTTCAAATCGAGTGTTGTAAAAGCAAACGGAATGTTGTTTTCAGCAAGTACTTTAGGATTGGAAGGCGCCTGATTCCAACGTCGCATATCCTGCAATGAAACATAAGCCGCTTGATAAGGATTGGAAACATCAAAAGCATCGGGGAAATTCAAAGGGATGATATAAGTGGCGTTGGTAGCCTTGATGTCCTGAATACTTTCATATTCATGACCACTGCCCACAATGATGTATTGAATGTTGAACCCATCACCAACCTGATCAGCACGCAGGTTGTGGAGTTTGTCTTTGGCTTCAAAAATCGCGGGTAAATTTTTATTGGCGATAAGTGCTTCAAGAGCCAGGTCTTTGGTTTTTGAATGCCCTTTCTCATACCAGGCAGCATCGTGATACATCTGGCGCAGCAAAGCCATCATCCCCATAGTTGAGGATGGATAAGATTGTGATTTTTCTGCGCTGCGCGAAAAAGAAAAATGCTGAGTCGCTTTTTGCTGAAGGATGCGCTCACTGTCATTGCCCTGAGCGTTGAGCGTAACTACCATTCCTGTTCCTCTGGCAATACCATCGTGATGGTGAGTGCCCACAGCTCCAAAACCGGCATCAACCAGCTCTTTGTATTTTTTATCATCAAATTTAAACTTTTCAAAGGCATTGATTTCAGTTCTGATGTGGTCGTTCCAGTAATATCCGGAACGAGTGGCGTCATACTGAGGCGAACGGCCACGGGTGGGATTTCCTTTGGGTTTTTCAACACCAAAGTCGCTGTAAGGATCCACAAAAGACGGGTAAATGTGTCTGCCCTCAAGATTTATAACCACCGTATTTGCCGGTAAGTTTACAGATTTTCCAACCTGAACCACTTTGCCGTTTTGAATGAGCAATGTGCCGCCTTCAATTTTTTGAGAAGGGGTCACATAGATGGTGGCATTGGTAAAGGCTGTGTAGTTGGAGTTTTGATTGCTTACTCCGTCATTTTTTGGGAAATATTCCTGAGCTGAAATAAAAGCAAAGCTGAAGAATAGGGGAAATAACAGTAAAAGTTTTTTCATTAGTTATTAAGTTTTTGGAAAAAGAATTCTAAATGTAAAAAACTGCCTGAAAGCAAAGGTGTTAAAGCCCGACTTTTAACAAGAATTTAAGAGTTAAAAATTAAAGAGGATGTTCCTTATGGTAGTTCACCAGCAGTGCCACCATATAGCTGTAGCTTTTGATGCCTAACTCCTGATTGTTGGCCTTCAGGAAGTTGTCAAAAAACACTTTGGAAAACAATTCCATCGGGCCTTCATAGCTTTGCCAGAATTCGCGCACTTCCCGATAGCTTTCCAAAATCCCGAAGTGTACGGTTTCAATAATTTCGTCATAGAGGTCCATATCCCTTCTGGCGAGTTCGTTCACACAATACCTTAGGGCAAAAATGGTTCCTGCATATTGAAAATACAAATCGTCGTTGTGGGTGGTGGCTAAATAGGCCAGGAAATTGGCTTCGTTTTCAGCGGCATAGCCCAATTGGTGGGCTTCTTCGTGACTGGTTACAACGGCAAAACGGTGACCAATAATCATATCATTCACCTGAGCCTCGGCAGTAAAAGGGTTGTAGTAACCGCTGTAGCCCATATAAGTGAGCCCAAGGCTCCAGGAGGAAGCTTT
>NZ_JCBCCK010000223.1:0-2758 GCF_059864935.1 Planktosalinus sp. | reverse complement strand
AGAGGTGATGTCATTGGTTTTGTTGGAAGTACCGGAAGGTCTCAAGCGCCACACTTGCATTATGAAGTAATCAAGGATGGTGAACGCATCAACCCTATCAATTTCTATTATGGCAATCTTACCGCCGAAGAGTTTGAAATATTGTTGAGAAAATCACAACAAGAAAACCAATCTCTGGATTAATTTTTTGTGGATTATTATACCTATTTTTGATAACTCTACTCAAGCAAGTGGATTTATGAAAGCAACCCTTCCCGAAAAGCGCTATTACAATATTGGTGAAGTAGCCAAAGCTTTTGATGTGAATGCATCCTTACTGCGCTTTTGGGAAAAGGAATTTGATATTTTAAAACCAAAGAAAAACGCCAAAGGAAACAGAAAATTCACTCCGGAGGATGTCAAAAACTTCGAACTCATCTTTCATCTTGTCAAAGAACGTGGCTTCACCCTTGAGGGCGCTAAAACACACTTAAAAGCAAGCAAGAAAAAAACACTTGACAGCTTTGAAATCATTCAAAAATTAGAATTTGTCAAGAATGAATTAATAAAAATTAAGGAAACCCTTTAGTTTTTGAATGCCTTTTATTTCTTCCTAAAATAAATAGTTACAGGAACCCCGCTAAAATCAAATTGCTCC
Organism: Planktosalinus sp.; assembly: GCF_059864935.1. Taxonomy (NCBI): domain Bacteria; kingdom Pseudomonadati; phylum Bacteroidota; class Flavobacteriia; order Flavobacteriales; family Flavobacteriaceae; genus Planktosalinus; species Planktosalinus sp. The sequence goes on along the minus strand of NZ_JCBCCK010000223.1, from coordinate 2,121 downwards.
CTGAGTTTGTTTTCAATAAAACGCTTGTAGGGCTCTTTGACATACTGCGGCAAATTGCAGAAAAATGCAAAAGACGGATAAGGCGTGGGCAACTGAGTGCAGTATTTGATTTTAACATATTTTCCCTTGTATGCAGGTGGTGGTGTGTGCTCAATAATTGGCAGCATCACATCGTTAAACTGACTGGTGGGTATGCGCCTGCTGCGGTTGTTATAGACCTCAACAGCGGTTTCTATGGCTTTAAAAATGCGTTGCTTGGTCAATACCGAAATAAAAATGATTGGAAAATCAGTGTAAGGCTCACACTCACTTCTGATCATTTTCTCAAAGTTTTTGGTGCTGTGCGTGTCTTTTTCAACCAAATCCCATTTATTCACCAAAACCACTACTCCCTTGTTGTTTCTGTGAGCCAACCAAAATATGTTTTGATCCTGACCTTCAAATCCGCGGGTGGCATCAACAACAACAATGGCAACATCACAATGCTCTAGAGCTCGGACACTTCGCATTACTGAATAAAACTCCAGGTCTTCCTTAACCTTAGCCTTTCGGCGAATACCGGCAGTATCTACAAGATTAAATTCAAATCCAAAACGGTTGTACTTGGTATCAATGGCGTCACGGGTCGTTCCGGCAACATCGGTAACGATGTATCTTTCTTCTCCCAAAAGTGCGTTGATAAACGATGATTTACCGGCATTGGGGCGTCCTACAACTGCAAATCGAGGCAGTTCCTCTTCCTCTTCTTCAGGTTTTTCAGGAAGTGAAGCCACTAAATCGTCTAATAAATCTCCGGTTCCACTACCGTTAATACTGGCAATGGTATATATTTTTTCAAAACCAAGTGCATAAAATTCTGCGGCATCAGCGGCTCTTTTGGAATTGTCCACCTTGTTGACCGCTAGAAAAACAGGCTTGTCTGTGCGGTGTAGCAATTTGGCAACCACTTCATCCATTCCGGTTACACCGTCTTCAACATCCACCATAAAGATGATAGCATCTGCTTCATCGATGGCAAGTTCCACTTGTTTGTCGATTTCGGCTTCAAACACATCGTCACTGCCCCTCACATAACCACCGGTGTCAATGAGTGAAAACTCTTTGCCATTCCAGTCGGCTTTGCCATAGTTCCTGTCGCGTGTAACTCCACTCACTGCATCGACAATAGCCTCGCGACGCTTTATCATTCGATTAAAAAACGTTGATTTCCCCACATTGGGTCTCCCCACCACAGCAACTATATTTGGCATGACTTTTTTTAAATTTTTTGCAAAGGTAAGTGTTTTGTCCTTAGTTTTACAGCAACTCAGCATTTTAGCTTTTCAGCGAAAATAGTATGGAACTGGATACCCAAATTCAATTAAGGCCGCGATTTGAAAAAGTGGTTTCCAAAACCGTGGAAAGCATTCAAACCGATGCCGATTTGTTAAAGCAAAAAGTAAAACCTGATTTTATTATCAACCGGCTTGACGAACACCTCTGGATTTACATCGGAAAAGAAAGTAAGAAGTTTTACTCTCCACACCTCCACCTGGAATTTGAAACCTTTGAAAACGGCAAAACCAAAGTAAAAGGTCTCTATGGTCCCGACCCGGGGTTGTGGACCATGTTTATGTTCCTTCATTTTGTGGTAGCCGGGATTTTTATCATTTTTGGAGTATTTGCATACTCAAACTGGACATTGAATGAGCCATTTGGAATCCATCTGGCTGTTATGGGCTTGATGGTTATAGCCTGGTTTACATTGTACTTCATCGCCCGAAGCAACCGCAAAAAAGGAATGCCACAAACACGAGAATTGGAAAAGGTAATGAATGAGTTGTTGAATGTTTGATTATGGATGACGGGGAAAAGTTTCAAATTACAAGCACCAAATTCCAATAAAAAAACAAAATTCTATAGTATATCTGAACCGTTTTTAGCCACAAAGGCCCCAAACCACACAGATTCACAAAGAAAAATTAGTTGTCCTTTTGAATCTTTGGAATTTGGTGCTTGGAATTTGGTTCTTGAGTTTTCATTTTGGTGCTTTTAAATTCTAACCTCTACTTACTAAGAATCGTATCCAAACCTCCTCAACTGCCTCGCATCACTGCGCCAGTTTTTGTTGACTTTCACATA
>NZ_JCBCCK010000014.1:0-8965 GCF_059864935.1 Planktosalinus sp. | reverse complement strand
CTTGGTCATCAATTTCAAAATCGTTAAACAGTTCAAACTCGTTACTCTCTCCACTTGTGGAACTAGGATTTGAAGAATTTACTTCAATAGTATAGTCCCCCCCTTGGGTGCCTAGAGGTGCATATATTTGCCTAGTAAAATTTGCTGATGCATTAGGTAATCCTGGAGGGTTTTGAATTGAAAAGTTGCCAAACGAAATATTTCCAGGCATTAAAATATAGTTATATTCGGTTCCAATCTGAAATTTGTTATTGGTGTCTTGACCACCCCCATTGGTTAAAGTAAAAGTAGCTACTAAAGGGTTTTCAGAGACTACAGGGGTACTAATGGTCTGAGCTTCCATAAAACCAAAAGTCATTATGGCAACGCTAACCAACAACAATTTGTAATTCAGTTTTTTAAGTAATTTTCTTTCCATATCCTTTTCATTTTAAATAATTCAACAGACACAGTTCTATTATAAATTAAAGTAAGGGAAAGTAAAAGTTTGTGTCTGATTACGCTTAAGGAAGAAAGGGGAATAAAGTGTTTTAAGTCTTGTAAACCATAATTGGTTCCCCAAACAAGATAAAAAACAACTTTTTTCAACTTATGCAGTTCAAAATTAGTTATTTAATCGCGTTTGATTCTCACAAAAAAATATGTTTTCGATAAAGTATCCCTAAAATTGGACGAAGTGCAGATATAAGGTATTTTTCAATAGATTTTTTGTAGGAAAATATTTTACAGAAATGTATATTATTCAACAAAAACAAGACAAAAACGCCTTTTTAATTTGTAGGTGATTATTAAGTTTGAAGGTCTGTTGGCAGGTTTATGATTGCCATTATTTTAATAGCGCTTTTTTAAATTAGATAACATTACATCTGTAATTGCATCTAAATCAAATGAATACTTCCAACCCCAGTCTTCCCGAGCTTCTTTATCATCTATACTTTGTGGCCAGCTGTCTGCTATAGCCTGACGAAAATCGGGTTCATAGTTTATGGTAAACTCAGGGATTTGTTTCCTGATACTGGCTGCAATTTCCTCAGGATTGAAACTAATGGCTGCCAGATTGTATGATGATTTGATTTTTATCATTTCTTCCGGAGCACTCATAATGTCCAAAGTGGCTTTTATGGCATCGTCCATATACATCATTGGTAGTGTGGTTTCACCATTTAAAAAACAGATGTATTTTTTGTGTTTTAACGCTTTGTAATATATGTCTATGGCATAGTCTGTGGTGCCTCCTCCCGGAAGGGTTTGCCAACTGATGATGCCGGGGTAGCGAATACTTCTTACATCCACGTTATATCGCTTGCTGTAATACTCACACCAGCGTTCACCTGTTTGTTTGCTAATGCCATAAACCGTAGAAGGTTCCATTACGGTGCGCTGTGGCGTGTCCAATTTTGGTGTTGTGGGCCCAAAAACGGCAATGCTTGACGGCCAGAATATTTTTTCAATCTTTTTGTCTTTGGCGAGATTTAACACATTAAACAAGGAGTTCATGTTCAGGTTCCAGCCTTTCATTGGGAATTTTTCTGCAGTGGCTGATAGCATTGCTGCCATTAAATACACTTCACTGATTTCATAGCGAATGACAATGTTTTCTATGGCCTCATAATTAGTGGCATCTAAAATTTCAAACGGCCCGCTTTCCATCAATTCGGGTTCGCCTTCCCTGATGTCGCTGGCAATTACTTTATGGTTTCCGTATTTGTGACGTAAGGCGGCAGTGAGTTCAGTGCCAATCTGTCCGCAAGCTCCGAGGATAAGTATTCTGGATTTCATTAAGTTGTTTTTTAAAAGCAGGTAAAGATAAGCAATCACTTTTGCTTGAATTGTCCCTTTTGAAAAATATATCAAATCAATCGGCGTTGTTTTATTGACAAGATGATAACATTCAAATTAATTTAATTTATTTTCGTACACTATTTCTTTACTTCTCATGAGTTTCAAAAAGTTAATATTTATAACTGCTTCTTTAGTTTTGCTGGTTTCCTGCAATTCAAATACGGGAAGTACTACTGATCTATCTTCTGAAGATATAGAAATCAATCTCCCTAAAAGTGAGGTTGAGTTTCCGAATCTTTCAGCTGATGCTATGGATAAAATTACCTCGTGGCAGTATTTTCAGGAATTTGAAAATGATTTGAAGCAAATTAACCGTGGCAATGTAAGAAGCTACAGAAGTGAAACCGAACGCATGTCAGCCGTGGCAGATTCATTATTAAAAAACATTCCTGAAGTATTAAACACAAACGCCATATCCTCAAGAATGCGAGTCGTGAACGTGAGAATTAAACTGCTTGAAGAAAGCATTCATCAGCCCAATGCTGAGATTGATGTCATTACAAATCATCTTAACGAAGCCAATAACGCTTTTACAAACCTCATCATTCAAATTAATGAACGTTTTGAAAAACAGCGCATTGACGAGCTTGCCAGAACTCTTGAAAATCTGGAACATTCACAAAAGACTTCCGCTTCAGATTCGCTTTAAATCTTTTACAGCTATAGTTCTTCTTTATAACTTGCTGAAATCTGACTCAGTAAAATCGTTTGTAATTTTTTTAAGTTCAGACGAATAGTCACACTATATCTTCTTTTTTTAATTTTATTTTAACAATAAAGCAATTACAATAGTAATATCTTGGGCGTCTTATTAGAATCAAATCCAAAAATTAAATAATGAAACATCTCTACAAGTAGTTGACTCAAAAGGAAAAAACTTTTCAGGATGTTCCATGTGACCAATTAAAAACAAATAGAATAGACACATGAAAACCAAAACAACAAAAAATGCGCTGGCTCTTGCAGCGGTAATAGCTATTGTTTCAATGGGCTGTAAAACAGAAAAACAGCAAGCAGAAGAAACAGCAAGAGGTATTAACCTTGCCTATATGGACACCACAGTGAGCCCCACTGAAGATTTTTTCAGGTATGTAAACGGGACTTGGCTGGATGAAAATCCCATACCCGAAGATGAAACAAGCTGGGGAAGCTTTGCGGTTTTAAGAAAAAAAACGAATGATGATGTACTTGCCATTTTAAAAAATGCAATAACTGACCCCAATCTTAAAAAAGGGTCTGACCAGGCAAAAGCTGTGTATTTGTTTGAATCAATTATGGATACTGTGGCAAGAGATGAAGCCGGAGTTGAACCTCTACTGCCTTATCTGGAGCGCATTTCTTCCATTCAGAACATGGAAGACCTTCAAGATTATTTAATTGAAATGCAATCTATGGGCAGTTCAGACTTTTTTGGGTTTTATGTCTCCGGTGCCCCTACAGACAGCAATATGAATATTGGCTATTTAGGCGCATCAGGGCTGGGACTTCCAGACAGGGATTATTATCTGAATGACGATGCTGACTCAAAAGAAAAACGTCAAAAATATGTAGAACACATCACCCGTATGCTTCAGTTTTTAGGTGACACTGAAGAAGAAGCAGCAGCACAGGCACATCGCATATTAGCTTTTGAAACTGTACTTGCAGAACCAAGAATGGATCGTGTTGAAAGACGAGACGCCAGAAAAAGAAACAATCCGCGTTCAGTTGATCAGCTACAGAAAATGGTTCCTCAAATCAATTGGAACAGATATTTTGAAGGTATTGGAGCAACACAAGTTGACACTATTATTGTCACTGAATTGGCTTACCTTGCTTCGTTAAAGGATGTGTTTGCCAAAAACGAAGTGGAGGACTGGAAAACATTCTTAAGATGGTCGGCTTTTAACAGTGCTTCAGGTATGCTTTCAATGGAAATTGAAAAGGCAAACTGGGATTTCTATGCCAAAACAATGACCGGTGCCGAAAAGCAAAAACCACTTGATGAAAGGGCACTAACAATAGTGAATGCAGTAGTGGGAGAAGCATTGGGGAAACTGTATGTTGACGAAATGTTCCCGCCGGAAGCAAAGCAAAAAGCCGAAGACATGATTGCTAAAGTAGTGGATGCCTACGACACCAGGATTAAAGCTCTGGAATGGATGACTGAAGACACTAAAGTAAAGGCCTTGGAAAAACTACACAGTATAAACATAAAAATTGGTTACCCTGATGATTGGAAAGACTATTCTGAACTGGAAGTAAAAGAAGGGGCCACTTATTTTGAAAACCGTATGGCTGCTTCACAGTGGAATTATAACAGGGCCATTGAAAAACTGGGTCAACCTGTAGATAAAACCGAATGGTTTATGGCTCCACAAGTTGTAAATGCTTACTATAGTCCACCGTTTAATGAAATTGTATTTCCTGCGGCTATTTTGCAACCGCCTTTTTATGATTATAAGGCAGACCCTGCTGTAAACTTTGGTGGTATTGGAGCTGTTATTGGTCACGAAATTTCACACGGATTTGATGATAGCGGTGCAAGATATGACAAAGACGGCAACCTCAACAACTGGTGGACCGAAGAAGATCTTACAGCATTTGAAGCATTAGGCCAAGGTCTTGCAGATCAGTACAGCACAATTGAAGTCTTGCCCGGTCAGCACATCAACGGTAAGTTGGCTTTAGGTGAAAATATTGGTGACCTTGGCGGGACAAATGCTGCTCTGGATGGCTTAAGATTATACCTAGCTGAGCACGGAGATCCCGGAGAAATTGACGGATTCACTCAAGAGCAAAGATTCTTCCTTTCGTGGGCAACCATCTGGAGAATTCAATATAGAGAAGAAGCCATGGTGCGTCAATTGCGCTTAGGGCCTCACTCTCCCGGAAATTACAGAGCCTGGGTGCCCATCAGGAATCTGGATGCGTTTCACGAAGCATTTGAAACAAAAGAAAGTGACCCGATGTACCTGGCACCTGAAGACCGCATCAAAATTTGGTAATTAACACTCATATTTAATGATAAAAAGCTGTTTCATCCTGAAGCAGCTTTTTTTATATCCTTTTCTGAAACTGGTACTTTAATGCCCCGGCAACTTCCTTTGACCCCACTTTTTTATAAACTCTATTCTCTTCCTCCAAAAATACAGGGGGGTGCAAACTGAGTTCTTTCGCCTTATTGATGTAATACACTTTTTTTATCGGGTGTTCAGGGAAAACCCCGTGAACTGTCTTTCCCCAAAAATTGCTTTCTGTAATTCTTTCAATTAACCCGATACAATCATCTCTATGAATTAGATTTACCGGTGCATTGCCGCCTTTCATATTGGTTTTCCCAGAAAGGTAGCTTACAGGATGCCTGTCTTCACCTATTAATCCGCCAAAACGAAGAATGGTTGTTTTAAATTCCGAATTGGATTTTAAAAGTTGTTCGGTTTTTAGTAAATCTTTTCCGGAAAATGAATCAGGAATTGGCAAGGTGTTTTCATCAACAATGCCTTGCTCATCACCGAAAACTGAGGTGGAACTTACAAACAATAGATTTTCAATTTCGGATTCCCGGATAAAAGGAATAAACTTTTCCATTTTTCTGCTGAACATTTCAGACGAATTGCCTCTCATTCCCGGAGGGACATTGACGATTAAACTTCGACTCCCTTCCAGAAATTTATTAACATCACCAATGATTTTTTCAGTATCAAGCTGAATCAAAAAAGGTCGGATTCCTGCTTTCCTTAAATCATCGATTTTTTCAGACGATGTGGTGGAGCCTTTAATACTGTATCCTTTTCGCTGCAGTGAAACCGCCAAAGGCAAACCCAGCCAACCACAACCCAAAATGCTAATCTGTGTCATTTTTTTCTTCAATTGGTTCAGGAATGGTTTGAGGGGCAAGTGTATCAATGTCTATTGTTTTTTGTAAAATCACAGCGTCAGTCGTGATAAATGGTTTGGGCATTTCTGAAACAGAGCGTTCAGGAATTGAAAAACTGTCGTGCTCCAGTAAATCAAAAGACATTTCCTGAATGAGAAACGGTATTTTTTGGTCTCTATGAAAACTGTATTTAATTTCTAGACTGTCGCCGTCAGACACATAATAGCTTAACAAAATATTTGTCCGTCGATTTTCTATGGCATTGCCTGTGGAATCATTCTTTGGAAAGGCAACTCCATTAACAATAAAGTCTTGAATCACGGCATCTTTATCAGCAAACAAAGCCATCCTGTTTACACGTCGGTTGGGATTGATGAGTAGGGTTACTTTTCGCATATCATTGTAAACCGAATCCTGAATCAATTTGATTTCTGGCTTGGGGATGGCTTTGTCAGGTGCAGCAACTGCATAGGAAAACCCAGTGCCGTATTTGCTGCCGGCAACATTTTCAATAACTTCAGAAGCTTTTACTTTTGTGTCACCCAGATAATTTTCTGTCCAGGAATCGAGTACCTCATCATATGTTACCCAAAATGATTCTCCTGTGTCGGTATTTTGCAAATAAACCAAACTGTTGGGTTTATGCCGTTCATCACTGAATCCCGACTGAAAATGAGCAGTTACCAAACTTATGATGCCTAAAATCAAAAAAAGGCTTGCAAAAGTTTTTTTCATTCTGAAAGAAACCAGAACCGGCAAAAGTAGTCCAAACAGCAAGACCGTGAAAACCGCGCTGCCCACCAGCATTTTTAACCCAAGCCCAACGGGAAAAAACTGAATGAGCGGCGCCAGTATAAAAATTGCCGGAACACTCAAAAAAAGCAAAACAATCACATTGGGTTGTTTGTATTTTATTCTTAAAAAAAGCATTACTAAGGTAAAGTACACCGGCACAATAAAAAAAGAGCCTCCTTTGAGATATATAGCTAAAAGTGCACAAATAATCAACCAAATAAACAAGGGGGCAATAAGCAAGTTGACCGCTTTTTCCTTATTGTATAACCTGTAATACATCCAAAATGTGATTGCAAGGGAAATGGTCACAAAAAAAGTGATGTATAAATGCCCATTGTAGGTGAATCCGTGTAAAATTTCACTGTAACCGGGGTAAAGTTTAAGTAACAATTTCCATCCAAAATGGGCTAACAATCCGCAAATTACCAGAGACAGCACAAACGGTACAAATCCTTTGAGAATTTCTAAACCACTTAGTTTTTTGTTTTTCATGCCATAAACCATCAACCCTATAAAGAGTAAAATAGCAATGATTAACAAAGGCATTATCCATAAAAAAGGGTAATACACCATTTTTATAAATGGCACATTAAAATAGATGTAATCTCTCTCTGCTTTAAGATTTGATAAATCGCTTTCTCCAAAGTGATTTAAAATAGCCATCACATATGTACCCTGATGCTCCAAGGTGTTTCTATCTAAATTTTCATACGAATCTTCTGCGGTGTGGTAATGGTAATGATCATCAATAAAGGCAAAAAAGTAGCTGTCAATATCGGCCAACTCTCTGAAAATAGTGGAATCGGTATCGTTGGGCAGCATTTTATAAACGCTGTACATCAACGAAGACGCAACGGGATGAGAAGGATTTGCTTTTACAAATTCCTTAACTAGCGTAGCATTACCTTGGTTAGTTTCCAGAATCATGTTTGAAGGCCCACCGCTTCCTCTGGCTTCAAAATTAATAACAATGCCCACGTCCTGCACCCAGGGGTGTTCTTCCACAAAAAGCTTGGCTCCCATCAGCCCGATTTCTTCGGCATCGCTGAAAAGGATAATGATGTCATTTTTTGGTATTTCACCTGACGCGAGATACGCTCTCACACCCTCCAAAATAGCAACTACTCCCGAACCCGCATCGCTGGCACCATAGCTCTTTGAGTGTGGTGCGCTGTCATAATGTGCTAAAAGCATCAGGGCTTTTCCTTGCTCCTTTCCGGAAATGCGAGCCAAAATGTTTTTCGGCTTTGCCAAAACCCCCCACTTTTTATTGAGTGTAAATCCTTCCTGAACGTGAGGCTCCAATCCAAGAAACTCAAGTTGAGTGATTAAATATTCCCGCACTTCGTCGTGTGCATCGCTGCCGATGTAATGAGGTTTTTCGGAAATGATTTTCAAATGTTCTAATGCACGCTCGGTTGAAAACTCGGTTTCAGTGGTTGTTGCACCAGATATTTTTATAGGCACCAAAGTTTTGAAACTCAAATAAACAAGCAATATTAAAAACAATAAAGAAATGAAGGTAGTCAGGTTGGAAAATTTCATTGATAAAATGGTTTAAAGTCGTTTAAAGATACATTTTTTATTTTTTGGCAAAAGGGTAATAAAAAAATGAAAAATTTTGCTTATATTTCTTTTCTAAATTATTTAGTCATGGTTAAAAGCTATCAGGGTAAATTTGTTGGTCAAATCAAAAACCCATCGCAAAATATTAAAGTAAAAGACTTCATGTCCATCTCTTTAACAGTATTTAAACCTGAACAGTCCATTCCTGAAGTGATTGAAATTATTATCAATAATAAGATTTCAGGCGGCCCTGTTGTAAATGACCAATTTGAATTGGTTGGGGTAATATCTGAAGGAGATTGTATTAAGCAACTTTCTGACAGTCAATATTATAACTTGCCCATCGAAAATATTAAGGTCGAAAGCTTCATGTCCAGAGACGTGGAAACAGTTGACGGGGAAATGAGTATTTTTGACGCAGCAAAAAAATTTCTTGATGCCAAACGCAGGAGATTTCCCATTGTTGAAGACAAAAAATTGGTTGGAATGATTAGCCAAAAAGATATACTCAAAGCTGCAGTCCTAATGAAAGCCCAAACCTGGGATCCCAACAAGTAAGGTTTAACTCAGCCCCACATCGAGCATCATCATAATGATAAACCCTCCGATAAAGCCCATAGTGGCAATGTCTGTATGTTTGTCTTGTTGCGTTTCAGGTATGACTTCTTCCACAACGACAAATATCATAGCACCGGCAGCAAAAGCAAGAGCATAAGGTAAAATGGGTTCAAAAGTTAAAACAGCCCAGGCACCGATGACGGCTGCAATGGGCTCTACAATTGCAGATGCCTGTCCATACATAAAACTTTTTTTTCTGCTCATCCCAGCACGACGCAACGGCATGGCCACAGCAATTCCTTCAGGGAAATTTTGCAAACCAATACCCATAGCTAAGGCTACTGC
>NZ_JCBCCK010000173.1:0-1754 GCF_059864935.1 Planktosalinus sp. | reverse complement strand
TGAGCCCCAGGTTCCCAGATCATTCCAGTCAAAAGTTGCAGGTAAAACAAACACATTGGCTGCTTTTTCCAAAATGGCATAATCGATGGAAATGTTTTCAGAAGCAGCATAATTTTTTTTGATAAAAGTAGCTTCATCTTCAGTATTGTAAAATTCCATTCCGGATTCAAAAAGCTGATGCATCTCAGGCATAAGTTTTTCAAAGGCAGCGGTAATGTTTTTTACACTCCAGATAAAAATACCCGCATTCCACATAAAATTTCCGGCGGAAATAAATTTCTTAGCGGTTTCATAATCCGGTTTTTCGGTAAACCGAAGTACTTTTTTTACCTCATCAGCAGACTTTTCATATTCAATATAACCATAGCCTGTGTTTGGAAATGTGGGCTGAATTCCCAATGTCATCAGCATATCATTTTCTGAACAATGTTGAAATGAAGCCTGAATATTTTGCAAAAATGCTTCTTCATCTTCAATCCAATGGTCGCTGGGGGCAACCAACATAACCGCATCGGGATTTTGTTTTTGGATTTTTAATGCTGAAAGTAAAATACAAGGCGCAGTGTTTCGCATAGCTGGTTCAAGAACCAATTGCAACTCAATAACTTGAGGAAGTTGTTCTAAAACCAATGCCTTGTATCGTGCATTGGTAAGAATTAAAATGTTTTCTGAAGGAATGATTTTGTTGAGCCGGCTGAAGGTTTTTTGAAGTAAAGTTTGTCCGGTTCCCAACAAATCGTGAAACTGCTTGGGAAATTCCTCTGTGCTCACGGGCCAAAATCGGGAACCGATGCCTCCGGCCATGATTACGGCGTAAGCCCCCCTAAATTCGCCCGAAGGGGGGACTTTCTGTTCTTTTGAACTAAAACTATTTTTCATTTTTCAATTAAATTTTCTAATTAAGAAAACTCTTTCCCCCCTTCGGGGGTTAGGGGGCTTACTTCGGCGTTGGGGTTAAAAAGATATAGTTTCCCGGTGGAAAGCTCAACACCTTCAATACGCTTTACACGTTTTGCCCCTTTTTTAAAAACCCTGCCGTTGTAAATTTTAAAAAGCGTTCCTTCAGGCAGTTCAAAGATAAAATTTTTATCGTTGGCCGGGTCATAATATTTAAGTGCAAGGGAAAGTTTGGCGTCGGTGTCGCTGCTTGCCTTTGGGTTTTTAAAATGTTTTGCAAGTAGTGGTAACAATTGGTTGGGAAAAATTGCCGGATGAATAAACGGTAGCATTAGTTTTTGAAAGGTGAGTTTCCATTCAGAGCCATGTGGCTTTATCTGTCTTCCGAAAGTTTCAAAAGCTTCCAGATGTGCAATTTCGTGAATCAGGGTGATAAAAAACCTGTATTTGTTATGAGAAGCGTTGACCGTGATTTTGTGCTGCCCGTTAGGCAACCTTCTGTAATCGCCATGGCGGGTTACCCGTTGATTGACTATCTGAAGATAAATATTGTTTTTTTTTATCAGTTCAAAAGTGGGGTCAACTGCTTGTTCGGGTATGTAGTTTATTAAAATTTCTTTCATCTTAGGGCGTTGAACTGGACACCTGCAAAATTTTTCCATTGTAAAACTGATTTCCAGTAAGGGCAAAGTTTTTTATGTATGCGGCCATATCTTGAGCCGTGAGGGGTGCCTGATAACCGGGGAAGGCTTCTTCGAGCATTTCGGTTTGAACGGCTCCCAAGGCCAAAACATTGAATGCCGGACCGGTTTCTTTGTATTCTTCCGCTAGAAGCTCAGTAAGCGTGATGACAGCTC
>NZ_JCBCCK010000012.1:0-7364 GCF_059864935.1 Planktosalinus sp. | reverse complement strand
GCCATAGTTCATTTCCTGCATGATTTTCGGGATTTTCAGGCCCGGTAATTCCCATATTGGGTTGGTGGTACAGCACAAGCCCACATCAGGCGTGAGGGCTGCTTCTTTGTAAACGTTGTAAGTGGTATCTAAGTAGCTCATTTTGTTAATGGTTAATAGTGTAATGGGGATTAGTTAATGGGTTTTTTATATACGAATAAAAATTTATTTCATTTTTAGGCCTGTAAAAGAAGTGCTAACTTCTTATTATTTTATAGTGTTGTAATTAATTCTTTAAATAAAGTGACCAGTTGTGGTTCAGCTTTGTCGGCCATGGCCATAATTTCCTTGATGTTTACCGGAGCCAAATTATCGGGGTCGCACTCATCAGTTAACACAGAAACTGCAACAACAGGCAGTTTGAGGTGGTTGGCCACAATCACTTCCGGCACGGTACTCATACCCACTGCATCGGCACCTATGATTTTTAGCATGCGGTACTCGGCGCGGGTTTCCAGTTGAGGTCCCACAACTGAAACGTAAACGCCCTGATGCAAAGTGATATTATTTTCTTTGGCAATTGCAATGAGGGTCTCGCTCATTTTTTTGTCATAGGGAGCACTCATATCCACAAAACGCTCGCCCAATTGAGAGACCCCTTTAAATGCCAGAGGTGAATCGCCCTGCAGGTTGATGTGGTCTTCAATGAGCATCAATTCGCCTTTTTTAAAGTTGAGGTTGATGGCCCCGGCTGCATTGGAAACCAATAGTTTTTTGATTCCTAATTGCTTCATGATGCGCACCGGATAAGTAACATCCTGCATGGAGTAACCTTCATAAACATGGAAACGGCCTTGCATCACCACCACTTTTTTTCCTGAAAGTTCACCAAAAAGAAATTTTCCCTGGTGAAACTCCACAGTAGCTGTCGGAAAGTATGGAATGTGGTTGTAACTCACTTCCACTTCGATGTTGATGGCATCGGCGAGTTTGCCCAATCCGGTGCCAAGTATAATTCCCACTTCCGGTGTACCGAAGCCGTGGTCTTTTAAAAATTGTACGGTTTTATTTAGTTCTTTTTTCATTGTCCTTCCGCTAGTACCCTCCACACTTCGACTACGCTCAGTGGCCGGAGGGGTTATAGGTTACTATATTAGTTATTAAGTAAGTATTCTTTTAATTCTTTAAATTCCTCAAGATCTTCATAAGTGTCAATGTCGTTGCGTTCGTCCAGTAGTGCGATATGTTCGTCTTTCAGGTCAATAAGTGTGTTTTGCAGAACAGTGTTGCTTCCCCAGTCTTTGTTTTCAAACAGGGCATAGTTGAGTTTGTTCATTCCAAGCAAATAGTAGCCGCCGTCTTCGGCAGGACCTATCACATAGTCGTAAGTTTCAAGTGCTTCAAAAGCTTCATTGATGTCTTCTGTAGTAATGTCAAGCAAATCGGAACCTATGATTATGATATGCTGAAACCCTTGCTGAAATCCATTCGCGAAAGCGTTTTCCATCTTTTCGCCCAAATCGGTTCCGGTCTGGATTTTTTTGACAAAACTATTTGGGAACATATCGTGCTCTTCAATAAATTCTGAATAATGCACTTCCTTAACAGCATTTGCCGGCGAGGTAATCAAGGCGGTGTGTCTCAACAACACTTTATAGAGTTCAGTGGCCGGCACATCGCCAATGGTCTTTGCCAGTCTGGTTTTGCATTTACCCGGTATGGGGTTTTTAGTGAATATGATGAGTAAGTTTTTTGCTTCCATCCTTAATAAACTTTTTCGCCTTTTGTGAGCCATTTACTCCATTTTTTTGAGAAGGCGTGTACTTTTTCTGTTTCATTGTCTTGTGAATCATAAACGGGCAGGTGATTGTTTTTCCATTCAAAAATGCCGCCAAAAAGATTGTAAACTACTGTGTATCCTTCATTTTGAAGTTGTTCGCCAATTTTTTCAGAACGCACACCCAATGAGCAGTACACTATAATTTCTTTGTCTTTTTCGGGAAACCGGTTTTTAAATTTTTCAATATCAAAACTTTCAAAACCTACCCAATGGGCATTTTTCAAGTGGCTTACTTGGTATTCTTCCAATGCTCTTGTGTCCAGCAATAACAATTCTGGATGGTTCTTTTTTTCCTGTAGTTGTTCAACTGAAATGTATGGAACAGTTTCGTTGTTGTATTTGTCCAAGAGTTCCTCAAGCGTCCCTTGACCGCAAGCTGAAAAACTTATGGAAAACAGGAATATGTAGATTAGTTTTTTCATTATATAACGCTCCCCTGACAACTGCTTCCCGCACCGGCGGTGCAACCGTAACAGTGTTGGGAAATGATGATGTTTCTGTTGTTCAATAAATCTTCGTTATAATCTTTGATGTGTTTGACTTTGCTGTCCACTTTCAATTCCAGCATCTGGTTAAAATCGCAGTCATACAACCAGCCGTCCCAGCTTATGGAAATGGTATTGGTGCACATTACATTTTCAACCGCAGCCGGATTGTATGCTTCTACCAGTGAATACATATAGTCTTCATAGTTTTCTGAAGCGATGAGGTAGTCCAGAAAACGCGAAATGGGCAGATTGGTGATGGCAAAAAGATTGTGGAACTGGATGCCAAAGTCTTCTTCTAGAGCTTTCTTAAACTCTTTTTCCATACTTGCTTGGTCGCCGGGAAGAAAAGCACCTGAAGGGTTGTAAACCAAATCCAACCTTAGCGGACTATCAGGCAGCCCATAACCCACGGCATTGAGTTCCTGCAAAGCTTTTATTGACTTGTCAAAAACCCCGTCGCCACGCTGTTTGTCGGTTTTTCCTCGAGTCCAGTGCGGCATGGATGAAACCACGTGTACATTGTGTTTTTTGAAAAATTCAGGTAAATCGT
This sequence comes from Planktosalinus sp., assembly GCF_059864935.1. Classification (NCBI taxonomy): domain Bacteria; kingdom Pseudomonadati; phylum Bacteroidota; class Flavobacteriia; order Flavobacteriales; family Flavobacteriaceae; genus Planktosalinus; species Planktosalinus sp. Next base: position 4,507 of record NZ_JCBCCK010000012.1, on the reverse strand, counting down.
GGTATTTTTTGTTAGCACGAATGATGGTCAAATTGGAACGTACAATAAAATCTGCAATTCCGGCTTTGGAGGCTTCTTCAACAAACCAACGAAAGTCGGGGTTCATCTCGGGTGCGCCACCCGTGAGATCGAGTGTGTGGGCACTGGTGTTTTTAATCACTTCCAGGCACTGCATCATGGTTTCGCGAGTCATGATTTCTTTACGGTCAGGACCTGCATCTACGTGGCAGTGTGTACACACCTGATTGCACATATAACCCAGATTGATTTGCAGGATTTCCAGTTTTTTGGGTTTTAGAGGAAACTGACCGATTTCGGAGATTTTGTCTTTAAACTTGGGCAATTCTCCATTTTGGAAAATACCGTTGGATAGAATTTCCAATTGGCGTTTGGCATAAGCCAGTTCACTTTCGCGTTTGTGTAAAGATTGAATTTTAAGTTTAGTCATAATAAATTTTAATAAGATAACCTGAAACCTGAAACAAAAAACCAGAAACTTTCTATCCGTCCAGTTTGTTCACCTTGTTCATCATCATCACACCGTGTACAAGTGTGGCACCACTTTTTATGGCCGCACCCACGTGAACGGCTTCCATCATTTGTTCTTTGGTCACACCTCGTTGCAGGCAGTCTACGGTATAAGCATCAATACAGTAAGGGCATTGTTCTGTATGCGCTACTGCCAGTGCAATGAGTGCTTTTTCACGGGCAGTGAGTGCACCTTCTTCAAACACTTTTCCGTAATAGTCAAAATATTTGGTACCGAGTTCTTCACTCCATTCAGTGATGTCGCCAAATTTTTTCAGGTCTTTTGGGTCATAATAGTTGTTATTCATAATTAGTGGATGCTTAGCGTTTATACTTACGATAAAAATTCTTGTTTAGTTTTTGCCAGAAGATTTTTCATAAATATAATGTATCTGTCGAAAAAGGAATGGGCTTCCTAACAAAGTTTTTGTAAAAATATTTTTGCACGCATAAAGAAGTAATGTTCGACTGACCCCTGTTCAGGTATTGATGTAAAGTTTTTTAGGGTAAAATATAATATGTAAATTTGAGGGTTTAGAATTTTTATCCATTTTCAATATTTAAAATAATGAAATACTTAATTATGGGGGTGACCCTGGTAATTGCTTTAAGTGCCTGCAACAATAAAGAAGAACAACCATCTCAAGGAGAAATGATTTCTGAAACCGAAAAATTGCAGGAGGTTGATTTAAAGGAAATTCCTGAAGAGGAGCGCCTTATTCTTCAGGAAACCATAGATAGTTTAAACCTTGCCATTGATAGTGACCCCGGGAACCCGGAGTTATATTTCAACAGGGGGGTTGCAAAGAGTGAGCTTCAAAACCACAGTAGTGCAATAGAAGACTTTGACCGTGCAATTGATATTGACCCTATTCCAACTTTATTCCTTTACAGAGGGTATTCAAAAGCTGAACTTCAAGACTATCCGGCTGCAATTGATGATTACAATAAGGCTATTGAGCTGTATCCTATGGAGCCCAATGCATATTACAATAGGGGTCTGGCTAAATTTAACATGGATGATTATCCCGGGGCTATAAAAGATTTTACCCAGACCTTGGAGATTGATGCTTCCCGAGCTGAAGCTTACTATAACAGAGGATTGTCAAAAGCCAGAATGAGGGACTATGACGCTGCCATAAAAGATTATGACAAGGCTATTGAAATGGCGCCCACATCTCCGGAGGCCTATTATAACAGAGGCTTTGCTAAAGTGAACTTACAGGATTTTCCTGAAGCAATTATCGATTTTACTTCTGCGATTGATTTCAATCCGGAATTTGCCGAGGCTTTCAATAATCGGGGCCTCTCTCATATCATGTTGGGCGACAGGCAAAATGGATGTGCTAACTTGCAAAAGGCAGCAGAATTAGGTTTTGTTACTGCTTTTGATGCAATGGCTGAGTATTGTAATTAGGATTTTTAATAGCACACAAATCAGCATTTAAAAACAAAAACCCATGTAAACATAGTGCTTACAGGGGTTTTAAAGTGGTACCTCCAGGAATCGAACCAGGGACACACGGATTTTCAGTCCGTTGCTCTACCAACTGAGCTAAGGTACCATAATGTTTTTCGGGCTGAGCCCGCCGAAGCAACACGAAGTAGTTGCGTAGGAGGGTGCAAATATAATTTTATTTTAATTTGTGCAAAGCATAAAAATAAAAAAAAAGTTTTTAATTCCTCAATTAGTTACTTTGATTTCTGATTCCAAGTTGTATTTTTGCTCCTTATTCATTTAACAATGAACTTAGTAGTTGATGTTGGAAATACACTGATTAAGCTGGCTGTTTTTGATGGCAGTAATCAGGTTTTAAAAAAAACCGTGCTAAAATCAGATTTTGACAAGGCTCTTGATTTTTTGATAGAGGAATTTACAGTTATCCAAAAGGTAATGTTAAGCGTGGTAGGAACATTTTCAGATAAAAGTAAAGCCAAACTCGAAAAACGTTTTAAAGTTTTTGAAATTTCGCCCACCATTAAAGTTCCGTATACTAATGATTATACAACTCCAGAAACTTTGGGATTTGACAGGATTGCACTTGTGAGTGCGGCTGCAAATCAGTATCCAAATAAAAATGTGTTGATTATTGACGTGGGCACCTGTATTACCTATGACTTTTTAAACTCCGAAGCACGTTATAAAGGGGGGGCTATTTCTCCCGGAATCGATATGCGTTACAAAGCCCTGAACCATTTTACTGAAAAATTACCCTTGCTTGATGCCAATATCCCTCAAAATTTAACAGGAAATTCCACACAAACATCCATACACTCGGGGGTTATAAATGGCGTAACTTTTGAAGTTGATGGAATTATAGATGCTTACAAGCAAGAAAATCGAGATTTAACAGTTATTTTAACAGGGGGCAATGCGCATTTTTTGCGAGATAGATTAAAAAATACCATATTTGCCAATCCAAATTTTCTCCTTGAAGGATTGAACTTTTTATTAGAACAGAATCAAAATACATGATACAAAGACTTTTAGTAATCATTCTGGTATGCATTACTGCAACAACCGTTGCACAAGAGGCCACCTCTTCTCCTTACTCATTTTTTGGAATAGGTTCGCTTAATTTCAGGGGAACTGTTGAAAACAGAAGCATGGCCGGAATAGGCGTGTATTCTGACAGTATTCACCTCAATTTACAAAATCCTTCCGGACTTGCTCACTTAAAGCTGGTAACTTTTACAGTGGGAGGGGCTCATAAATATGTTTCTCAGGAAACAGCCACCGAAAGCGGCAGTGCCTCTTCAACTTCCATCAATTATCTTGCTCTGGGTATGCCATTAACCGATAGAATTGGCGCAGGTTTTGGAATCTTGCCACTCACATCTGTAGGTTATAACCTCCAGAGCCTGGCTGAAGACGGAAGTGTACAAAACCGTGGTCGGGGCGGTATGAACAAGGTTTTTGTGAATCTTGGATACAGAATCAACGATAATTTTAGTGTGGGGATTGACGCCAATTACAACTTTGGAAATATTGTCAATTCAACCCTCTTGTCAAATCCCGATGTAGAATTTGCCACACGAGAAACAAACAGGTCAAACCTTTCAGGATTCAGTTTTGACCTTGGTGCAACTTACAGGAGAATGGTAACTGACAAACTTGAACTTTTTTCTTCTATTACCTATACCCCTGAAACTAGATTAGACTCTGAAAATTTTAGGCAATTTGCCAGTGTTTTCGTTCCCAATTCAAATTTTCAAATAGATGTGGACGTGAGAGATGTGGATGTGGAAGATTCAAAACTGACATTGCCTACAGAAGTGACTTTAGGACTGGGGATTGGTGAGCCCAGAAAATGGTTTATAGGTGGCGAATACACCACACAAGGGACTAATAATTTTTCAAACAGAGCTTTCAATTTGGATAATGTTGAATTTTCAGCAGCATCAAGATACAAGCTTGGTGGGTTTTATGTACCCCGCCACACAGCATTATCAGGCTATTTAAATAGAGTAACATATCGTGCTGGAGTCAGGTATGAAGATACCGGCTTGAGGATTAATAATGAAAATATAAACGAGTTTGGCATTACTTTTGGGGTTGGACTACCCGTAGGGCGAATGTTCTCAAACTTTAACATCGGTTTTGAAGTTGGAAGCAGGGGAACCACAAACAACGGTCTCGTAAAAGAAAACTTTTTCAACACCATAATTAGTTTGTCACTCAATGACAGATGGTTTGTTAAAACATTATATGATTAATATTTTATTATAAAATTGAACCCAATGAAAATAAAAGCCACATTAGTATTTTTCAGCTTGCTGTTAGTGAGCAGTATCGCAATTGCTCAAGAAAACGAAGATTGTAGAGTAAATCTTTCTCTTTATGTAGAAGCTGCTAAAATTGAAAATTATGATGCAGCATTTCCATATTTGGAAGAGTTAAGAAAAAACTGTGCAAACTTTCACTTGTCCATATACCAATATGGGGAAAGACTTTATAAACACAGAATCGAAAATGCTC
>NZ_JCBCCK010000132.1:0-4390 GCF_059864935.1 Planktosalinus sp. | reverse complement strand
GCAAAATCGATGTGGTTGTCCTTGAGCATAATCATATCATACAGAGCAAACCGGTGATTTTCACCACCACCTATTTTCACCGCCCACTTTTCCAAAGCCCTGATTCCGGGAGTAGTTTTTCGGGTATCAAGTACTTTGGTTTTAGTGCCTTTAAGCACCTTAACAAACTCGCTGGTTTTTGTAGCAATGGCACTCATTCGCTGCATTGCATTCAACACCAATCTTTCGGCTTTTAAAATGGATTGTGACAAGCCGGAAACATAAAAAACAATATCCCCGTACTTCACTTGATTGCCATCGGGAATCAAGACTTCGACTTCCAAGGTTGAATCTACAAAATCAAAAACCTGTCTGGCAAACTCTACTCCGGCAATGATGCCTTTGTCCTTTACCAAAAGTTTGGCTTCGCCCACGGCATCATAAGGAATGCACGCCAACGAACTGTGGTCGCCGTCGCCCACATCTTCCCTGATGGCATTTGAAATGATGAAACTAAGCTCCTTGTCCAGTAATTTCTGAGAAATCATAGTGATTAATTTTTTAGCTAAAATAGGGAATTCACAAGGAAAATTAACTAATTTACACCACCAAATTAATTTGCAATCTGACATTCTGAATTTCAGCTTTCAATAGTACTTTTATGAAAATTAAATTAATTGCCGTTGGTAAAACTGATAGTAAAAATCTCCAGTTGTTTATGGATGATTACATTAAAAGGTTGAGGTTTTACATTCCTTTTGAATTTAAAGTCATTTCCGATTTAAAAAACACCAAATCACTTTCTGAACTTCAACAAAAACAAAAAGAAGGTGAACTAATCCTGAGGCAGGTAAATCAAAGCGACGAATTAATTCTTTTGGATGAAAACGGAAAATCATATACTTCTGTGGGTTTTTCAGAGGTTTTAAGTAAAAAAATGAGCAGCGGTTTAAAACAATTGGTGTTTGTTATTGGTGGTCCTTACGGTTTCAGCGAAGAAGTTTACCAAAGAGCTCATGGAAAAATCTCCCTTTCAAAAATGACCTTTTCACATCAAATGGTCAGGTTGTTTTTCCTGGAGCAATTGTACAGAGGGTTTACAATTTTAAAAAATGAGCCCTACCACCATAGGTAGATGTTAAGAAATACCAAGTGCCAAGCACCAAACTCCAAATTCCAATTTTTTAATTCTTAATTTTACACGAAACCTACCTACGGTAGGCAGGCCCGAAACCAATAAAACATGAAACTTGTCTTTGCCACAAACAACCTGAATAAACTCAAAGAAGTGCAAGCGTTGATGCCCGAAACTATTGAATTATTGAGTCTTGAAAACATTGGTTGCAAAGAAGACATCCCGGAAACAGCCCCAACCATTGACGGAAATGCCATTCAAAAAGCAAACTACATAAAAACCAATTACAGTTACAACTGCTTTGCTGACGACACCGGCCTGGAAGTGAACGCCCTTGATGGCGCACCCGGAGTGTACAGTGCCCGTTATGCAGGTGAACATAAAAACGCCGATGACAATATGGACAAATTACTGGCAAAGCTCAAAAGCAAAAACGACCGTAGTGCGCAATTCAAAACCGTTATTGCGTTGAATCTTGGTTTAGAAACCCACACATTTACCGGAATTTGTAAAGGAACGATTACTCAGGAGAAAACAGGTGATAAAGGTTTTGGCTATGACCCCATATTCAAACCCGATGGCTACAATGAAACATTTGCACAGATGGATCTTTCGCTCAAAAACAAAATAGGGCATCGCGGTAAGGCCATTCAACAACTCATTGATTTCCTTCAAAAGTATTGAGATTTACATAAAAAGCATTATATCATTAAGATACAAATAATTGATGGTCGCTGTTTACTGCAAACCAATAATTTAGCTTACCTTTGCACCCAATTTAAAAAATTATATGACAAATTTTACAGACTTAGGTCTCAATGAGGCCTTATTGCGGGCAGTGGCCGACATGGGTTTTGAAACCCCTTCAGAAGTTCAAATCAAAACAATACCCATACTACTCAGTAAAGAAACCGACCTGGTTTCATTAGCGCAAACAGGAACAGGAAAAACAGCCGCCTTTGGCTTTCCGCTAATTCAGAAAATAGACCCAAAAAGCAAGGTTACACAAGGTCTTATCCTTTCCCCTACAAGGGAACTTTGTTTACAAATCACCAACGAATTAAAACTTTACAGCAAGTATGTGTCAGGCTTGAATGTTGTAGCCATTTATGGTGGTGCCAGCATAACAGACCAGTCCCGGGACATCAACCGCGGGGCACAGATCATCGTTGCCACTCCGGGCAGGATGAAAGATATGATTTCCCGAAGGATGATCGATATTTCAAAAATTGAGTATTGCATACTCGATGAAGCCGATGAAATGTTGAACATGGGCTTCTATGAAGACATCACTGAAATCCTTTCCCATTCACCAAAAGAGAAAAGCACTTGGTTGTTTTCTGCAACCATGCCAAAGGAAGTTTCCAGTATCGCCAAAAAATTTATGCACACCCCGGTTGAAATTACCGTGGGCACAAAAAATACTGGTACAAAAAGCGTTTCACACGAATATTACACAGTGAATGCCCGTGACCGTTATCAGGCACTAAGAAGACTGGCTGATGCCAATCCGGATATTTTCTCTGTAGTTTTTTGCCGTACCAAAAGAGATACCCAAAAAGTTGCCGAAAACTTAATTGAGGACGGTTACAACGCTGCGGCACTTCACGGCGATTTAAGCCAGAATCAACGTGATATGGTAATGAAGTCGTTCAGAAACAGGCAAATCCAGATGCTTGTTGCCACCGATGTAGCAGCACGAGGAATTGACGTTGATGATATTACACACGTAATCAACTACCAGCTTCCTGATGAAATTGAAATTTATACCCACAGAAGCGGAAGAACCGGACGCGCCGGAAAAACAGGGGTTTCCATGACCATCGTTTCTAAAAGCGAAGTGAGAAAAATTCGTACTATCGAAAAAAACATTCAGCAGAAATTTGTGGCCAAAGAAATTCCAAACGGAATGGAAATTTGTGAAGTTCAATTGTTTCACCTGGTCAACAAAATTAAAAATACCGAAATCAATCACGATATCGATGCTTACTTACCAAGTATTGAAGAGGTATTGGTGGATCTCAGCAAAGGCGATTTAATTAAAAAAGTGTTTTCGGTAGAATTCAGCCGTTTTTACGACAGATATAAAAATGCCAAAGACCTTAACGCATCCGAAGGAAGAACTGTGGAAGACCGTGGAACTGAAGATACTACCAGATTTTTCCTAAACATTGGTTCTAAAGACGGTTTTGACTGGATGAGCCTTAAAGACTTTTTAAGGGATTTACTCAATCTCGGAAAAGATGATGTGTATCGTGTGGATGTCAAAGATAGCTTTTCATTTTTCAATACAGATGCTACACATCAGGATTTGGTGTTGGGTATTTTTGAAAACTTCAAACTTGAGGGCAGAAATGTCAATGTAGAAGTTTCAAGTGAAGGTGCCGGCAGGGACCGGGGCAACCGCAGACGCAGGGATGATAAATCTTTTGGCAAAAAACCAAAAGATGACGGTTTTAGAGGCGACAGAAATAAGGACAGGGGCAATCGTGATTTCGGTAAAAAAGATGGCTCCAAATTTGCGGGTGGTGGTAAAAGAAGGTCAACCGACTTTAAACCACAAGGCACAGGGGGCAGACGCAGAAGAAAAGGATAGTCTTGTTAATTTTTGCATAATATCAATAATATTATACATCATTTGACGCTATATTTCTATATTTAGCCCACTGTTTATGCTATGAATAAATTACGTTTATTACTTATTTTTCTCACTTTTTCGGGAATGCTTTATTCTCAGGAAGAAAACCACCTTATAAAAGGTAAAGTATTAAACGACGCCAATGATGTTCCCATTGAGAATGTTCATATCGTCAATATGAATCAAGTGGTTGGGTCAATTTCAAAAGAAGACGGTTCGTTTTCAATTCCGGCACGTGTGAATGATACCCTGTATTTCAGCTATTTGGGTTTTAAATCCATCAGGGTGAGAGTGACCAATGACTGGTTTCGTTTTGGTGATATCAAAATAAAAATGACTGAGCTGGGCATCGCTTTGGAAGAGGTGGTGCTCAGGCCGGTTCAGTTAACGGGCTATCTGGAGATAGATGCCAGAATTATCCCCATATATGACAATTACAGGTACAGTATCTCCGGTTTAAACACCGGATATGAAGGTGGACAAAGCCAACCCGGTGCCGTATCAAAGGTGTTAAGTTCCATTTTTAACCCCGCTGATTTTCTTTACAACGTTTTTGGTAAACGACCGCAGCAAATGCGAAAATTGCGGCAAATGAAAACTGATGACAACATCAGGAATTTACTTCAAAGCAAATTTGA
>NZ_JCBCCK010000509.1:0-6586 GCF_059864935.1 Planktosalinus sp. | reverse complement strand
TTCGTCTTTGTGACGCTGAATGTTTTTGTGAACTTCTTTTACCATCGGGTTATTGTCGTCTACATATTGGAAAAAGCCAAGATTGTTTTCAAGCTGATTGATTTCCTGCTTAACTTCATCAATTCTTTTGGTGATAAACATCCTTTCATTCCTAATTTTTCTGTCATCATCTTGTGAAGTGATGTTGTTTAGCTTGTTGTCATATCTGATGAGCTCGATCTCTTTTTTGCTGATGTCCAGTTTTTTAAACAGGGCGTCTATGATTTTATTGAATTTACCCTCAATATTTTTCTTGTTGAATGGCACACGGCCAATTTCTTTCCAAGTGCTTATTTTTTCCTTGATGTATTTTAAATCTTCTTTTGGGTTGTCCGAAATTTCAAATGCTTTAATTTCTTCAATCAAGGCAGATTTCAATTCCAATGCTTTTACTTCCTCTTCGTTTGCCTTATTTTTTTCGGAGTGTAGCCTGTCAAAGTAGTGATTACAAGCAGCTTTAAATTTTTTCCAGACTTTGTCGCTATCTTTTCTGGGTACATGTCCAATACTCTTCCAATCACTCTGTATTTTTTTCATCAGAGGTGTAACTACATCAAAATCGTCACTGTCTTTATTTTCTTCTGCAATTTTGATTAGTTCTAATTTTTTTTCCAAGTTTGAAAACTGTTCTTTTTTCTGGTTTTTGTAGAACAGGTTTTTCTTTTTATTAAAGTTTCTAACCGCTTCTTTGAAACCAGACCAACTTTCTTCATTGTTTTTTTGCGGCACTTTACCGGTATTGAAAAATTCTTTTCTTAATTTTTCAAGAGATTTGATACCTTGCTGCCAAGCTTGGTGGCTGTCTTTGGTGTTCTCGGCCAGTAATTTTATCTGATTGGTAATTTCAGTTTTGATTTCAAGGTTTTTCTCAAAATCTTTTTCAACGTCTTTGAGGTGTTCAGCGCGTTTGTCGTGTATCACTTTTGTAGCAGCACTAAACTTGTCCCAAACATCATCGCGGTATTCTTTGGCAACGGGACCCGTTTCTTCTTTCCACATTTTGTGAAGCATTTGAAGCTCTCTAAATGCTTTATTTATGTTGGGTTCATTGGCCAAATCTTCGGCGCGGGCAATGATTTTCAGCTTTTGCTCCAGATTGTGTTTGAAATCCAAATCACGAAACTCCCTGTTTAAATGCAAAAAGTCGTAAAAATTTTCAACGTGGTGGTGGTAGTTGTTCCAAACGGTATTGTAGCCGTCACGCGGAATTGGACCCGCTTCACGCCAACGCTCTTGTATGTCTTTAAATTGCTTGTATGTGGTATTAATGTTTTCTTCAATGCTCAACAGTCCCTTCAACTCCTCAATCAGCGCCAAACGTTTTTCAAGATTGGACTGAAGGTCTTTTTTTAGATTTTTAAAGTGGTTGTTTCGTTTTTCGCGGTATTCAAAATAGAGTGCGTTGAATTCATTTTTAAGTGGTGAAGAAAAATGAAAATCGATGATGTTTCCGCCCAGAGCGAGAAACTCCTCCTTTTTTTCATTCAATTCTTCGTCAAAGTGATTGTTGAATTCGTGTCTTATCTCATCTACATCTTTTTTAATATCCTGAACTTTCCGAGTAGCGAGTAGATTTTTAAATGCAGCCACGAGCTGGCTTTGGGTCATATCGTGGTAGTTAACTTCCTTAGGTTGCTCATCTCCTGAGTCTTCTTCGTCTTCATCGTCTGAAGAGGAGATTTCTTCTTCATCATCAGTTTCATCTCCTTCATCATTCTTGGCTGCTGTTTGTTCAGGTTGTGAAGGTTTTGTAACAGATTCAGCTTCGTCTGGTTCAGCAGGAGATTCTTCCTGACCTACTTCGGTATTTAAAGCTTTAGTAGTTTCTTCAACCGCTTTATTTAATTTAGCTTTTTTGGCTGCTGTTTGTTCAGGTTGTGAAGTTTTTGCAACAGTTTCGGATTCGTCAGATTCAGCAGGAATTTCTTCCTGACCTACTTCGGCATTTGATTCTACAACAGTTTCTGCAACTGCTTCATCTGCTTTATCTTTTTTGGCTTCTGTTTGTTCAGATTCTGAAGGTTTTGCAACAGTTTCAGGTTCGTCAAGTTTAGTAGGAGTTTCTTCCTGACTCACTTCGGAATTTGATTTTTTAGCAATTTCTTCAATTGCTTCATCTGTTGATTCTTCAACTGCCTCAGTTTCTGTCACTTCTTTTTTTACTTCGGTTTCAGAAACTTGTTTGGTTGTTTGCTCAAATTCAAGATTGGTTGGTTCTTCCTTTTCTGATTTTTTTTTCTGGTCTGACATTTTTTTCAATGTTAGGGTTCATAATCTGTTGCGGTGTGAAAGATAGTAACAACTCTCGGATTTGCAAAGTTTAGACCTGATTTTGATGAAAAAATCAGTTGTTTTCGAATTTTAAACTTTAAAAAGTGTAAGTATTTAAGAGTTCCAGATTTTCCAAGATTTCTTTGCCTGATAGAGCAGCATAGCCTCACCGTTAACAATTTGTGCCCCTTGATCTTTACCCAGTTTTAAAAATACAGTAAGTTTAGGATTGTAAGTTAAGTCAAACAGCAGGTGTTTATTCCCAATTCCTTCATAGGGAATTTTAGGAAATTGATTGATATTAGGGCTGGTTCCCAAGGGTGTGCAATTGATGATGAGTTTATGCTTTTCGATAAGTTCCTTGTCCAGTTCATTATAGGTTAAAAAGCCGTCTTTTTTTTCTCTAGAGACAAGTTTATAATTGAAATTGAGGCTGTTCAATACATAAGCAACTGCTTTTGAAGCACCACCCGTACCTAGGATTAACGCCGTTTTTTCGGTCATAGGGAAATGTTCAGCGAGTGATTTAGCAAATCCGTAGTGATCTGTGTTGTAGCCAACAAGATTTCCATTTTTTGAAACCTTGACTGTATTTACTGCGCCAATTTCCTTGGCCTCTTTATCCGTTTTATATAGATAAGGAATGATTTCTTCTTTAAAGGGTATGGTTACATTAAACCCTTTTAACTCCTTATGTTCCTTAAGTATTTTAAAAACTTGGTCAATTGACTGAACATCAAAATTGAGGTAGTTGTGTTTTAAATTTTTGGAAATAAATACTTGCTCAAAATAATTTTTTGAAAATGAATAAGAAATGTTTTTCCCCAAAAGTCCGAATGTAGCCATAGCAATGCCTGTAATTTACCGGTTAAACTTTGGGGATGAAAATTTAAACTGTTTTTTTTGTCTTTTCACCATACCAGCCAAGAGCCAATACGATTAATATTCCAACAAAGATAAAAAAGATTGCGATTAAAGTTTCATTATCTAATGAATTTGGTATAAATCTATCATAATTAGACAATACGGGGTTTCCATCTGCATCTACCATAACTTCCCCTAATTCATTAAAAGTATATACTTTTTCTTTCCAGGGCCATACCACACCCAGCGAACCGGCAATAAAGCCTATAATTCCTGCATAGGTTGCGCTTTTGTAATGTTTTAAAAGATAACTCAAAACGTTGGACAGCAAGACTAAACCTGCCAAAGAGCCCAGTGAAAATGAAACGAGAACTTTTAAAAGCCTTAAGCGTTCTGCATTGTCGGTAAAACTAAAGTCGAGGAAAATAATTTCTGCAAGGGTGTCATAAAGTGCATTTACAGAATCGACAAGCAGTAAAACATAGTTGCCGAATAAAATAAGTATAAATGAACCCGAAAGCCCCGGCAATGCCATTCCGGAAACGCTTACAATACCGCAGAAAAACACAAAAATGAGGTTGTCGTTTTCGGTGGCCGGCTCCAAAAAACTAATGCTTACACCTGCAATAATTCCACAAATTAAAATAGCGATATTGCGTCTTGTCCATTCATCAAAATCTTTTCCGATGTAATAAATAGAACCTATAATCATCCCAAAGAAACCACTCCAGACAAAGAGTTCATAATGCACAATCAAATAATCGAGCAGTTGTGAAACACTGAAATAACTCACCATCATTCCAAACACCAGTATTCCTAGGAACTGTCCGTTGATGTAACGGTAAAAGCTCCTGAAACGTCCTGAAACAAGCAGCTTAAATGCTTTGCCGTTTATCTTTTTTAGCGAATAAATAAACTCTTCATAAAAACCCGCGACAAATGCTACAACGCCTCCGGATACCCCGGGTACTTTGTTTGCAGCTCCCATGGCCAAACCTTTTAGGAACAACCAAACCTTATCCGAAAAAGTTCTTTCACTAGCCATTTTTTACTGATTTTTTTACTGCAATTTGCTCAAGAAGGAAGATAGTCAGAAATCCAAAAATCAAACAAAAAATAGCTGCAAGCAGTTGAGGCTCGCCCTCAAAGTTTTGTGGCATGATACTTTTTTCAAGTAATGGAACTTTGTCGCCACTACTGTTTGGTCGCCAGGTTAAAACCTCTTTCCACGGCCAGACTTTATTCAAAGCACCAATCATAAAGCCTGTCAGCACAGCCAAAGTGATGTTTTTATAATTTTTAAATAACCAGGTCAAAACCCCGGAAAACAACTTTAGCCCAATAATTGCTCCCAAAATAAAGAGTGATATTTTTAATAATGCGTCGGTAAATAATTGCCAGTTTGCTTCTTGAATAGAACTTGTAAAGTTGTTAACTGTTTGAAGGATGGATGCATAAGAGCCCAATAGGACCAATATAAATGAGCCGGAAATACCCGGTAAAACCATAGCTATGATGGCTATAAAACCAGAGAGAAATATAAACCAATTGTTTTCCGGCGAGGTCATGGGTTCTGCCAGTGTTATAAAATAAGACCCCAGGCCGGCAAGCACAATGGCAAGGATAATTTTTGAATTCCAGGGCTTTATTTGTTTGCCAATATAAAGAATACTGGCTACAATTAAACCAAAGAAAAAGGACCAGACCAGTATGGGATGATTTTCAAGCAACCAACCGATGAGTTTGGCCAGCGATATTATACTTGTAAAAACCCCGGCAAAAAGTATCAGTAAAAATTTCAGATTGTAAATTTTCCACGCAGTAAGACACCCTTTTTCTTTCCAAACCGCGAAAAATTTTAAATTGAGATTGTGAATGGTTGATACCAGTTCTTCGTATATTCCTGATATAAAAGCGATTGTTCCCCCTGAAACTCCGGGAACCACATCTGCAGCCCCCATAGCCATCCCTTTTAAGTAGAGTAAAATTTGTTGAAAGGGACTTATGTGATTCATTAAAGGCTTGATTTTAGCCCAAAATTACATAAAATAAAGAATTTTACAGTGATGTTTTTCTGTGTTGCTCAATTAAATTTTTAACCTCGGCTAAATCAAAAACTGTGGGAAACAAAATTTCCAAGATCATGCTAAAATCACTTTCGAGTTTTAGTGCATTCTCCAGGTGAAATTTTCCCTTTAGTGGATCACTTAAAAAATAATAAATTCCTGCAAGTCGATATTCCAGCTCTGCGTTATCAGGGTAAAACTCTATGGCTTGTAGAATGCTGTTTATGGCGGCATCAAATTCACCAATTTGCAGTAACAAGTCTGTGCGGCTTAGCCAGGTTTGCAGTTCGTAATTGCCCAGTTCAATGGCACGTCTGTAACCAATTTCAGCTTCTTCAAAAAGGTTTAACTGGTGGTTGATTTTTCCGTAACGCTTCCAGTAGTGCACATTTTCGCTATCAATATTGAGGGCTTTGTCTATAAAGTAAAGCGCTTTTTGAAAGTTTTTCTTTTTGATGTAAAAATCAGTTATGGCAATCCAGCCTTTGTCAAGGAGCGAATCGTCTTCCACACACTTTTGATAAAAATCAAGAGCGAGATCATCGTTGCCCAGTTTTTCGTGACATTTGCCAATTCTTAACATAGCAAATGATGTTGGATCCTCAAGATTTAAAGTGATGGTGTAGTTTTCAATCGCTTCGTTATAACGCTTAAGTTTTTCAAGCACTTTTCCTTTTTCAAGATAAGCACCAACAAAAGTGTCGTCTGAAATGATGGCAAAATCAAATGCAGCCAGTGCCTTGTCAAATTTTTTAATCAGGAAGTATTGTTTCCCTACCTGATGCCAAGCTACTTCACAATAGGGGTTTGAATTCAGGTAGATGTTGAGGTAGTCGATGGCCTCATCATACATTTCAAGATATTCAAAACAATAAATGATATTGTAAAGTGAGGAATAGTCTTCAGGGTCAATTTCTACACACTTCATAAAATAGTATCGGGCATTGTCATAGTCTTCTATAAAAAGGTATTCCATTCCCAACAGGTTGAGTACATCTGCCTCATCTTCGGTGATTTCCAATGCGATTTCAAGTAGTTCTATCGCTTTTTTATGGTCGTCTTTTCTGGAAAAGATATTGGCTTTTTGAATGTAAATTTCCTCATTGGAGCTTTCTAAAACTTCAAGTTCGTTCAGCAGGTTTTCGGCAATCTCAAGTTTATTTTCAAAAATATACATCTCCACCTGAAATAATTTCAGGTTTGTGGATGTGGGGTGTTGCTCAAGACCAAGCTTGGTGGCTTTTTTGGCCAAAGCAATTTTCCCGTTTTCCATATAATAGTTAATAATTTCCTCAAATTCTTCAGAATCGAAAAAGAGAACATTGTTAGTCTTTAACATGGATTCA
>NZ_JCBCCK010000445.1:0-1728 GCF_059864935.1 Planktosalinus sp. | reverse complement strand
ATGCACTTCAAAAGGATATTTTGTTCCGAAAAGATGACTGCTTCCGGGAATTTCGGGATGATCTCCCCATACAATCAGCGGGCCTTCGATGCTGCGACAGGCACTCCCGGAGCCAAGTCGTGCCAGAAATGAGGCTTTTTGTCTGAAATATTCTTTGGGAATATCAGGGTTAAATTTTTGTTCCATATCTATCAAACACAATGCTAATGCACTCATCCCGCTGGCAGAAGAAGCGATTCCGCTACTGTGTGGAAAACTATTTGTGGTCTCCAGTCGGTAACGGTAATCTTTTAAAAAGGGAATATAATTTTCTATTCGCTGAAAGAATTTTAAAATCTTAGGCTCAAAACCTTCTTCTCTTTTTCCGTCTAAATAAACTTCAAATTCATAGTCCCCTCCCGGCCTTTCGCCTATGGGCGAAGAGGAGTTTTTCTCATAAAACAAGGTTGTTTTTGTGAAGCAATTAGAAAGTGTAAAGCTGATGGAAGTATTCTTGGGCAATTGTGCGCCATACTTTCCCCAGTATTTAACCAGGGCAATATTGCTGGGTGACTGCCAGCTTACCTGACCTTTTTCAAGGGTGTCGTGGTATGGTTT
Organism: Planktosalinus sp.; assembly: GCF_059864935.1. Classification (NCBI taxonomy): domain Bacteria; kingdom Pseudomonadati; phylum Bacteroidota; class Flavobacteriia; order Flavobacteriales; family Flavobacteriaceae; genus Planktosalinus; species Planktosalinus sp. The sequence continues at coordinate 1,131 of NZ_JCBCCK010000445.1, read as the reverse complement.
TGAATGAAAATCGTGTTCGGTCATAGCGGGGCAAAGATACATTATTCTTGTTTTAATTTTAAACATTCCGAAACTGAACACTGCTACTGATCACTAAACACTTTTTCGCCACAAAGGCACGAAGTCACAAAGTTTCACAAAGAAAGAAATTAAATATTAAAAGCTCCTTGTCACCCTTTCACCTTGTCTCCCAATCATGCATACTCCTAAGATGAAATCCAAATTCCAAATTACTCCCGCAGATTTCGCAGATTCTCGCAGATATTATTCTGAAATAGCCCGCGCCACCAAAAACCCACTCGTCCAGCAATTCTGAAAATTAAAGCCTCCGGTGATGGCGTCAATGTTGAGGACTTCGCCTGCCAGGTATAGGTTTTTATGGACTTTGCTTTCAAACGTCTTAAAGTTGATTTCTTTTAATTCTACACCGCCGGATGTGACAAATTCTTCTTTAAACGTGCTTTTACCGTTCACTTCAAATTGGCATTGGGTGAGTTGGTTGGCCAGATTTTGCAACTGATTTTTATTGATTTCAGCCCATTTAGTTTCTAAATCTATTCCGGTTGCTTTGACAAGGCTTTGCCAAAGGCGTTTGGGCAATCCAAACTGTGGGTATTTTGTGACCAACTGTTTGGCATTGTCGTTTTTAATTTCCTTTAATTGTTCCAAAGTTTCGTCAAAACTCAGGTACTCCAGCCAATTGACTTGCAGTGTGAATTTATAATCGAGTGCGTTTAATTCCCTTGCTCCCCAAGCGGAAAGTTTTAAAATTGCCGGACCGCTCAACCCCCAGTGGGTAATGAGTAATGGCCCTTCACTTTCCAATCCCGCTCCTAAAACTTTTACTGAGGCTTGAGTGGAAACGCCGGGCAATTCAACAATGCGTTTGTCTTTAATATTGAATGTAAACAACGATGGTACCGGCGGGACGATGGTGTGTCCCAATCCTTCAAGCAGTTTCCAGATTTTGGGATTACTCCCGGTGGCGATGACCAGGTGATTGGCTTGAAAAGTTCCTTGAGTAGTGTCAACCTTCCAAAACTCATTTTCTTTTGCAACTTCCTGAACGGAATGGTTCATTAGAATATCAATCCCCAATCTTTTAGTTTCATTTAAAAAACAATCAATAAT
>NZ_JCBCCK010000226.1:0-2404 GCF_059864935.1 Planktosalinus sp. | reverse complement strand
GACCGTGCAAGCCGCCAGCCTCAAACCTCAAATAATTGAAAACAACGTCATCCTTAAATTTTAAAAAAGCACCCTTTCCAAACACCATTCGGTACTTTCAACACCAAGCATTGCCCAATCCTCGCGAAGGCGGGGATCTGAGCGAGCAGTCCCGGGTTAATTCAACCCCGCTTTTAACTTGCCATAAGTAAAACCTTATAAAATTAATTGTACATTTGTAATCAATGCTTAAAAAATTTGTTTCCATATTCATGTTATATTCAGCCCTGGCAATAATGCTTGGGCATAATGTCGTGCCACATACTCACCACGATGAAGAACACAATAAAATATCACATCATCACAATGACGGTCACCACAATAATGACACAGAAGATGAGCGTAAAAGTTGGAATCATCTCTTTTCAAATTTACAACACGGTGTTGAAGGACTGACGTTTTTAACAAGTCATAGTTCTGTTGACAATGTTTCAAAGCAAATCTCTAAGCTTACAACACTTCAAACCTCAAATTATATTTTTATTCAGGAAATCATTGAAGTCAGGCAAAATGCACCTCCTTATATTGACAGTTATTACAATTCACAGAGTTTCCTTCCCAGCGGGCTAAGAGCCCCTCCAACCACCATCGTTTAATATCCTTTATTGTTCAAAGGGTAATCTTAACTTGTTGTAACATTCTACAAGTTCATTTAAATTAGTATTCAATTTAAAAATTTTAAACGATGAAAAATTCCATAGTATCTATAGCAATTATAGCCATTTTATTTGCAGGTTGCAGGGAAAATAAAAACGATGAACATTCTCATGATAGTGAGGGCAATCATACCAATACAGAAAGCGTTCACGAACATGAAGACGGATCTGTGCACGAAGACCATCAAGATGCTGAACACCATCAAGAGGAATTTATGGTAAATAGCGACAGTACTTCTGTAAAAACAGAAGATGATCACGGGCATAGTCACGACGACGGCAGCCACAAGCATTAATCACCTTAAAATTCTTTTATAATGAAGACAGCATCCATTTTGATGGCTGTGCTTGCTTTGCTTTTTGTTAGCTGTGCCGACAAATCAGCAGACGATCACGGTCACGAACACGGAGCAGGCAGTTTAGAACCGCTTGTTTACACAGTATATTCAGATAAAACGGAACTTTTTGTTGAGTTTAAGCCACTAGTTGTTGACAGCAAGTCTAGTTTTGCTGCGCACTTTACCCTTTTAGGGGAACGGTTTTTACCACTTACTAGTGGAAAAGTAACCGTCAGCCTTATTATTGGGGAAAGCGGTATACGCAACAGTGCTGATACGGCAAGCTCTCCGGGTATCTTTAGATTGGCTTTAGTTCCAAAAACTGCAGGAAAAGGCAAACTTGTTTTTGATATAGAAACAGAAAACTACACTGACCGGATAGTTATTGACAATATAACGGTGTATGAAGATGAACATGAAGCAATCGACAATCAAATAGAAACAGTTGTAACTGACGAAATAGTTTACCTAAAAGAACAAGCTTGGAAAGTTGAATTTGCCAATGCAGCGGTTGAAAAAACTGCTTTTTCTGACATTATCAAAGCGAGTGGTCAAATACTTTCAGCTCCCGGTGATGAAATGCAGGTGACAGCCGGTGCAAGCGGTATTGTTAGCTTTACAGGAAGCAAATCGATAATCGGTTCAGAAGTTTCGCAGAATATGCCCTTGTTCACTATTTCGGGGGGTAATCTTGCCGAAAACAATCTGGATGCTAACTACCAAGGGGCAAAAGCCAATTATGACAAAGCCAAAGCAGATTACGAGCGTGCGCAAGAGTTGGTGAAAGATCAAATTATTTCGCAAGCTGTATATTTACAGTCTAAAAATGCTTTTGATAATGCAAAGACCGTTTTTAATGCTATGGGCAGAAATTACTCGGCATCCGGGCAAACCGTGCGCTCACCTATGGGTGGTTTTGTAAAAAATATTTTGGTAAATGAAGGCCAATTTGTACAAGCAGGAACACCACTTGCCGTGGTTTCCAAAAACAAAAATCTCATACTGCAAGCAAATGTTTCGCAAAGGTATTTCAGTAAACTCCCCACTATCTCATCTGCAAATTTTAAACCGATAGGTTCTGAACAGGTGTTTGACACTCAAATGTTAAATGGAAAAATCACTTCCTTCGGTAAAAGCACTACTTCCGGTTCTGCTTTTCTTCCTATCACTTTTCAAATTGACAATATCGGAAACCTTATTTCCGGTTCGGTGGCAGAGGTCTATCTTAAATCATCTCCTATTCCCGATGCTTTGGTAATTCCTGTTTCGGCTTTAATGGAAGAACAGGGTAATTTCTATGTATATGTACAATTAGGTGGTGAGAGTTTTCAAAAGCGGGAAATAAAAATTGGGGCAAGCGACGGTGAGAAC
>NZ_JCBCCK010000431.1:0-1021 GCF_059864935.1 Planktosalinus sp. | reverse complement strand
GCTGAAGAATTTGCCGGGAGTATCAACTCCATTTCCTATGAAATAATTACAGCCATCTCTCAAAGAGTAAAAAGAGTGGTGATTGATTAAAAGAAATCAATTAACTTTAGGGTTAACTAACTTATAACCTTACTCCTATGTTCAAAGAATTTAAAGACTTTATAATGACCGGTAATGTGATCGACCTTGCCGTGGCAGTTATTTTAGCCGGGGCTGTTGGCCTCGTTGTCAATGGGTTTGTCAGTGACATTATGATGCCCATTGTGGGTCATTTTTCCGGCGGCATGGACTTTGCAGATTTGCGGGTTGTTCTTTCTGAGGCTATTGTTGCGGCAGACGGCACAATTTCAAAGCCTGAAAATGCCGTCAGATATGGTGCCTGGATCAATACTTTGATTAGTTTGGTAGTTGTTGGTTTTGTTTTATTTATGATTGTTAAGGCATACAATAGGGCCAGAAAACCAAAAGTGGAAGCGCCTGCTGCTCCCAAAGGACCTTCTCAGGAAGAACTTTTGGCAGAAATCAGGGACTTACTGAAGAAATAATACCGCTCACTATATATTCTAACTTAAAGCCACTCGCTAATAACGAGTGGTTTTTTTATATGATTTTTAACCATTTTAAATGGGGGTTATTTTTAACTTTGTCCCTTTGCTGAAAAGCAGGTTTGATATAAGATATTTTAGGTGTTTAATTAATGAGACACCCGCCTTCGCGGGTGATGTTTATGAGAATAGCAGTAGTGGGTGCCACTGGAATGGTTGGCGAAGTCATGCTTCAGGTGCTTGAAGAAAGGAATTTTCCAATCACAGAACTAATGTTGGTTGCTTCAGAAAAATCTGTTGGTAAAAAAGTGACGTTTAAAGGAAAAGAGCACACCGTAATCGGTTTACAAACTGCAGTTGACTCAAAACCCGATATCGCTTTATTCTCTGCCGGAGGTCAAGCTTCACTTGAATGGGCACCAAAATTTGCAGCAGCCGGCACAACGGTTATCGACAATTCTTCTGCATGGCGTATG
>NZ_JCBCCK010000425.1:0-14966 GCF_059864935.1 Planktosalinus sp. | reverse complement strand
GGAACTGGTTGAATTAATATCAATTGTTCTTTGTGATTCAACGGTACCATATTCAAATGTAATGGAGTTATATTCCTTTTCACCTTCTGAATTGGTGGTATATGTACGCTGGTAATCTCCATTTCCATCTTTCTCCACCATATAAAATGTATCTTGGCTTTTGTCTTCAATCCGGTTTATTATGTTCCCATCCTGATTAATCTCCCAAATATCTCTTCCATCTGGGTCAATTCTAATTATAGGATTATTTGCGACATAAGCATAAGGGCTGATGGGGTAATAATTCTCAGCATGCGGATCCACAGAAATGAAAATACTCCATTTCGGGTCATAGTACCTTGCCCCATAATAATACCATCCCGTCTCTGCATCAAACTCCTTAGCATTAAACTTGAAAGGTGAGTTATTTGAGTTTAAATGCTCTTCAACCAACGTTTCCCCAAACGGCAAATACTCCATATGTTGTGAAATTTCCCCGTCTAAGTTAGTAATATAACTTGAACTTCCCAAACCGACGAAGGAGGTTCAGCGAACTCCTATGACAAATAAATACTTAGTGAGCTAAATGGTCCGGGTGGTACCAGTAAGGGGCGTACAGGTCTTCATTATGGTTACCATCACAGACTAACATGATCGTGGTATCATAGTAAAACGGCTGCGGCAATACCAGGTTTATGGTTATTACAAAGATGTGACCCCTCCGGGGTCATAAATGGATGATGTTGGTTTAAATGCTTTCATTATAACAATCGTATATTCCATTATGGTAATGGTTAAACTGAGATGGGTAACTTGGCAATCTAAAAAGCCCCGTTTAAATAACGAGGCTTCTTTATTTCAATGTAAGTTACTGTGATTACTTGGCAATATTCACTGCCCGTGTTTCCCTGATTACCGTAACCTTTACCTGTCCCGGATACGTCATATCAGTTTGTATTTTTTGGGAGATTTCAAACGAAAGGCTGGCTGCTTTTTCATCGCTCACTTTCTCACTTTCAACCATCACACGTAGCTCCCTTCCCGCCTGAATGGCATAGGCTTTATTGACACCGTTAAACCCAAAGGCAATGTCTTCAAGGTCTTTCAATCGCTGAATGTATGAATCCAGCACCTGGCGTCTGGCACCGGGTCTGGCACCGCTTATGGCATCACACACCTGAATGATAGGCGAAAGCAGGCTGGTCATTTCGATTTCGTCGTGGTGGGCACCTATGGCATTGCAAACTTCAGGCTTTTCACCATATTTTTCTGCCCATTGCATCCCCAGGATGGCGTGGGGCACTTCTGTTTCGGTATCCGGTACTTTTCCGATATCGTGAAGGAGTCCGGCACGTTTGGCAAGTTTGGGGTTCATGCCGAGTTCTGATGCCATTACGCCACACAATTTAGCTACCTCACGCGAGTGTTGCAGCAGGTTTTGACCATAAGAAGAACGGTATTTCATGCGTCCCACGATTTTGATAAGCTCCGGGTGAAGACCGTGAATTCCCAGGTCTATTACTGTGCGTTTACCCACTTCAATAATTTCTTCATCAATTTGTTTGGCGGTTTTCTCAACCACTTCCTCGATGCGCGCCGGATGAATACGTCCGTCTGTAACCAGTTTATGCAACGAAAGTCGGGCGATTTCCCTTCTTACCGGGTCAAAGCAGGAAAGTATGATGGCTTCCGGAGTATCATCAACGATGATTTCCACACCTGTGGCAGCTTCAAGCGCCCTGATGTTCCTTCCTTCACGGCCGATGATTCTTCCTTTTACGTCGTCGCTTTCCAGGTTGAAAACAGACACACAGTTTTCAATGGCTTCTTCAGTACCAATGCGTTGAATGGTACCGATAACGATTTTCTTGGCTTCCTGCTGTGCTGTTAATTTTGCTTCTTCAACAGAGTTTTGGATAAATGCCATGGCATCGGTTTTGGCTTCGTCCTTGATGGTTTCAAACAATTGTGCTTTGGCATCCTGAGCCGAAAGGGAGGAAATCACTTCAAGTTGCTCAATCTGGCTTCTGTAAAGTTTATCTACCTCTGTTTGTTTTTTCTCGAAGATATCAAGACGTTCCTGATAGTCATTGATTTTTTCTTCAAGGTCTGAATTGAGTTTTTTGTTTTTAGCCAATTCATTCGAAACCTGTGACTCTTTATCACGTATGCGTTTTTCGGCTTCGGCAATTTTTTTGTCTCTGGCCAAAATCACTTTTTCGTGTTCAGATTTGAGCTCGATAAATTTTTCCTTAGCCTGAAGAATTTTGTCCTTTTTGATGGTTTCGCCTTCAGATTTGGCTTCTTTCAGTATAGCTGAAGCTGCTTTTTTTGCCGATCTCACTAATTGGGAACCGTTGTTTCTCTCTATCACTTTTGCGATTAAAAAACCTAAGGCCACTCCAATTACTCCTATTGCTATTATTAAAAATAAACTGTCCATTTTTGGTTGTATTTAGATAAAAAAAAAGCCTACATTAAAACGTTGATTTGTATAAACTCCTTAAAACAAGTTTAGGGCTACTAAGATGGTCAAATAATCCGCCAGTCAGCCAAAGGCTGAGACGGCACGCTTTCACATCTTTAACTCACCCTTTTTAAAAAGTTCGTGTTGAGTTTATCAAAAATATTGTAATAATGTAGGCAGTACCTTATTGTATTATTTTAAAGAACGTTATACCAAATGGTCCTGAAGAAGCTGATTTAATGATTCTAATTTTTGTTGTACTTCTTCATTGTCATTGGTCGAGTTAACTATTTTTTGTTCTGTTTGAGCTGCAAACTGTAAGGCACACATAGCCAAAACATCTTGCTTATCCCTCACAGCGTAACTCTTTTCAAACTGCTTTACCATTTCTTCTATCTTTTTTGTGGCCCTGCGAAGTCCCTCTTCCTGAGAAGGGTGCACTGTTAGCGGGTAAACACGGTCAGCGATAGAAAGCTTGATTTTAAGCGGTTCTGACATATTTTTAATCATTTAACTGTGAAATACACACATCAATTTCACGGATTAAAGCGTTTATTTTGAGTTTTGTTTCTCGTTTAAATTGGTCACTGCCTAACATAGCATTAACTACTCTTAAATTTTCTGATTCATCTTTACATTTTAATAAACTTTCCCTGGTTTTGGTATGTTCATTTTTTTCAATTGTCAATTCCTGCTGTAAATCTGAATAAGCGGTATTTAAACTTTCGTGTTGTTGTATAAGTTGCTTTATTCTATTTTCAAGAGAATCAACAATTTCTGATAGATTACTCATTTAAAAAGTAGTTCTGTGCTAATCACACAAATTTAAGATTACTTAACAAATAAGGCAACTTTTTATTTTATTTTTTTAAATAATATTTCTCTTTATTAATAGTTGTGATTTAAAATCAATTGTAATAACTTGTAGCTTTGTTGCAATTTCAGCTTATGGGCAGACTTTTTTTCTTGTTTTTCTTATCATTGACTTTTGGCTTACAAGCACAAGGCGAATTGTCTAATAGCAGGTATGTCTTTCCTGAAAACATTCCAACTGACTATTTTTCAAGTCCGCTCAAAATACCAATTGAGCTTTCGGGTACATTTGGCGAATTGAGAAACAATCATTTCCACGCCGGTCTTGACATCAGGACCCAACAACGTGAAGGCATACCCATTTATGCAGCTGCAGACGGCTATGTCAACAGGCTCAGGGTTGCACATTTCAGCTATGGCAAAGCCGTTTATATTCAACATCCAAATGGTTATTCAACATTATATGGCCATCTACAACGATTTGCAGGTGACATTGAAGATTTGGTAAGAACAACACAGTATGAAAAAGAATCTTATGAAATTCAAATCTACCCTGCTGCCGAAAGACTTCCCGTAAAAAAAGGCGATTTGATTGGTTATACCGGCAATACAGGAAGCAGTGGCGGGCCTCACCTTCATTTTGAAATCAGGGACCGTGCCTCACGGCCTATGAACCCCAAACTCTTTGGGTTTGATGTGGCCGACACCCGAAAACCGCTCATTAACAGTGTTTTTGTATATCCCGTTGGTGACGATTCTCACGTGAATCAATTAACAACCCCAAGGCAACTCAGGCTCACCCCACAAACTGACGGTAATTACATTAGTGAAAAAATCAACGCTTATGGCACACTGGGGTTTGGCCTTTCTGCAGTTGACCAGCAAAATGCAGCCAATAACCGCAATGGGGTTTTTAGGGTGATTACACATTACAATGGCGAGACAAGTATTGATATTGTATTTGACCGGGTTTCGTTTGATGAAACACGTTACATCAACAGGTTTATCGATTACGGATATTTTAAAGACCATAAATCCAGGATTAAAAAATTGTTTATCGAAAGAAACAATCCCTTAAGTATTTTTAAAACCTCTAGAAACAACGGTTTTATCACCGTTCAGGACGGATTTCATTCAGTTTACACCATAGAAGTTTCAGATTACAATGGAAACACCGTGACAATTACTGTTCCCATTGAAGGTCTTCATCATCCGGTTGAAGTAAAAACAGAAACAGATTCGCTAAGCCATTTTATTTCAGCGCGTGAAGGTGCTACAATAAAAGAAGGGAAGTTCACCATTTATTTTCCACCCAGAAGCCTTTATGAAGATGCTTACCTGAACATCAGAGCCGAAGGAGACAGGCTGTACCTCCACGAAGACAATATCCCCATTCATTCAAACGTTACCATTTCTGCTGATGTATCCAACTATAAAAAAGAGGATATTGACAAGGTGTTTATCGGAAAAATCTATTTTAGGGGCAACCCCACTTACAACAACAGTACGCTGCAAGGCAATGTACTATCAACCCAGGTAAGGGAATTTGGAACTTTCGGGTTAGCCATAGATACTGTTCCCCCTGTAATTGCACCGGTTAATTTCAGTGACGGAAAGTGGATCAGCAACAACCAGACTTTGCAAATTAAAATTGAAGATGCTCAAAGTGGCATAAAAAGTTATCGGGCCATGGTGAATGACCAATGGATTTTAATGGAATATGAATACAAAAACAATATGTTGACCCATCATTTCAGTGACAATGTAGTGACAGATACCGAAAACATTTTGAAACTCATTGTTACCGATAATGCCGGAAATAGTTCTAAATTTGAGGCAACATTTTTTAGAAAATAAACCCAACCATTTGAAAGCAAAATCCTTACTACTGTTTTTAATCGTTCTTTTCGCAGGACATTTAGCACAATCACAAACCGCAACCATCAAAGGCGTCATCCTTGATGAGGACAATCAGCCGGTGCCCGGTGTAAATATCACCTATGGCACTAGTGGGGTTTTGTCTGATTTTGGCGGAGCTTATGTATTGGAAATTCCGGCAAATCAATCAGTGAGGATTACTTTTTCACACATTGGTTTCAAAAATGTGTTTTTAACGGTTACGCTACAGCGAAATGAAGATTATGAGTTCAATCCAGTGATGTCCACAGATATTGAACAAATTGGTGAAGTACTTATTTCCGGTAGGCAAAATAGGCAAGTTCAGGGAATCACTAACCTGACTCCCGAAACCATCAGACGGATACCTGGCGCAAATGCCGGTGTTGAAAACCTGCTAAAATCTTTACCAGGTGTAAGCGGTAATAACGAATTAAGCTCACAATACTCAGTGCGCGGTGGAAATTATGATGAAAACCTGGTGTATGTCAATGAAATTGAAGTCTATCGACCCTTTCTCATCCGAAGCGGTCAACAGGAAGGATTGAGTTTTGTAAACAGTGAATTGACTTCCAATGTCGATTTTTCGGCAGGTGGGTTTCAGGCAAAATATGGTGACAAATTGTCTTCAGTATTAGACATTACCTATCGCAGACCGGTAGCTTTTGATGCTTCAGCAGATTTAAGTTTACTGGGTGCAAGTGTCGCTGCCGGAGGCATTTCAAAAAACGGAAGGTTAACGGCTATTGGCGGAATCAGGTACAGAAACAACAGTTTACTGGTCAAGGCACAGGAAACAGAAACCAACTTCACTCCTGTTTTTGCAGATGCTCAGACTTATATAACCTATAAAGTCAACAACAAACTGGAGTTTGGTTTTCTTGGAAATGTTTCCATCAACGACTACAGTTATGAGCCTTTAACCCGTCAGACCAACTTTGGCACACTGGCAGAGCCCATTGCCTTGCTTATTTTTTATGAAGGTCAGGAAAAAGACCGCTATGAAACTTATTTTGGTGCGTTTAGGGCCACTTATGCAGCCAATGACAACCTGACCCTAAAGTTTATCGCTTCGGGTTATCACACCCAGGAACAGGAACATTTTGATATACTGGCGCAATACCGCTTAGGAGAAGTCAATACAGATATTGGATCCAGTGGTTTGGGCGATGTGGAATTCAGTAGGGCTGTTGGTTCCCAACTTACCCACGCCCGAAACAATCTGGATGCTTTGATATTCAATCTTGAACATAAAGGTGATTATCAAATTGACAATCACCAAATCAGTTATGGTTTAAAATATACCCGCGAAGACATCAGGGACCGCATTCAGGAATATGAAATTATTGATTCAGCCGGTTTTTCAATCAGACCTCCCGGGATTCAATTTATCAATGACCAACCTTATAATCCATTTGACGCACCACTTGTTCCATTTACAGATGTTGATGCATTTAACGATGTACAAATAGACCGCATTTCAGGTTTTGTTCAGTGGAGCAAAAGGGCCATGCTTGGCAACAATGACTTATGGATGAATTTGGGTGTAAGGGCCCACAATTGGACAGTGAGTGGTGAGGGAATTGAAAGCAATACCCAAACCGTTTTTAGCCCCCGTGGACAAATTGCCATCAAACCCGACTGGGATGCTGATATGATTTTCAGGCTTTCCGGAGGGTTTTACCACCAACCGCCTTTTTACAGGGAATTGCGTGATTCAACCGGAACTGTCAGACCCAATGTTAAAGCGCAACAATCTGTTCATATTGTTTTAGGAAATGATTATAGTTTTAAAATGTGGGACAGGGCATTTATACTGCACAGCGAAATTTATTATAAAGACTTAACGGATGTCAATCCGTACACATTAGAAAACGTAAGAATCAGATACCGTGCTAAAAACAATGCAGAGGCTTATGCTTACGGGCTTGATTTGAGGCTTACCGGAGAGTTTGTTCCCGGAACGGAAAGCTGGCTGAGTTTTGGTTATCTAAAAACCGAAGAAAACATTGAAAACCGCGGGTTTATAGCAAGACCCACTGACCAAAGATTGAAATTTGGCATCTTGTTTCAGGATTATGCCCCTGCAATTCCGGATATGAAAGTATATATCAATCTGGTTTACAATACAGGACTTCCGGGAGGTTCACCAAGTTTTGCTGACCCCTATCTGTTTCAAAGAAGACTACGTGATTACCGAAGAGCCGATGTGGGTTTTTCCTATGTAATTGTTGACGAAAATAAATTAAGGGATTCCGGTTGGTTGAAGCCTTTTAAGGAATTTACCATAGGTTTTGAAATTTTCAACATTTTTGATGCACAAAACTCAATCACCAATACTTTTGTGAGGGATGTGGACAGCAAGGTACAATTTGCCATACCCAATTATTTGACGCCAAGAGTCTTCAACGTTAGGACAACCATGCGTTTTTAGGGTTATTTTTCGATAAATTCCTTTAAAACCTGAACCACATAGTCCACCTCTTTTTTAGTGTTGAACGAAGAGAGTGAAAACCTGATGGAGGGCTTTTTTAAATCCTCCTCATTGAGGATTTCATTTAACACATGCGAACCTTTATCGCTTCCACTTTGACAGGCACTACCCTTAGAACAGGCAATACCTTTTAAGTCCAGTTGAAAAAGCAACATTAAAGACTTTTCCTGCGAGATGGGCAGGCACACATTAAGAAGAGTATAAGTGCTTCTTTTTGCATCTTCACAAGCACCGTTAAATTTCACTCCGGGAATTTCCTGCTGAAGTTTTTGAATAAAATAATTTTTTAGTTCCTGTATATATGCCCTTTCTTTTTCAAGATTTTCGTAAGCCATAACAAAAGCGGTTTCCAGTCCGGCGATGTTGTGAACAGGTTCAGTACCGGCCCTGAGGCCACGCTCCTGCTGCCCTCCAAAAATAAGTGATTGCAAGCCGGATTTTTTTCTGATGAATGCAAAACCCACTCCTTTAGGGCCGTGAAATTTATGTGCAGCACCAACAATAAAGTCGACAGGGATTTCGGATAAATCCAAATCATAATGTCCAACAGACTGCACAGTGTCAGAATGGAAAAGAGCACCATAAGTCTTGGCTAAGTGAGCTACTTTTTCGATATCGAGCATCGTCCCGATTTCGTTATTGATGTGCATCAGGCTCACCAATGTTTTTTTGGACGTATCTTTCAGAAGTGATTCCAGTTGCTCTAAATCCACTTCACCACAGGAATTGAGACTTAGATACACCACTTCAGTGTTGAAGTGTTTATGAAGCTCATAGATGGTGTAAAGTACGGCGTGATGTTCAATTTTTGAAGAAATGATTCTTTTCACTCCTAAATCCCTAACACAACTATTCAGAATCAGGTTGTCTGCTTCGGTACCACCTGAAGTAAATATAATTTCGGCTGCTGTAACACCCAGTAGTTTGGCTATGGTTTTTCTGGCATTCTCAACCAACGACTTAGATGCTCTTCCGTAAGCGTGTGTGGATGAGGGATTTCCAAAATTATTTTGCATAACCCCTGTTATCCTTTCAATAACCTCGGGACGCAATTGAGTGGTGGCTGCACTGTCAAAATAAACACTATTCATTTTTCAAAAATAGTTTAATTGTAAATATTTAAACGGGCTTCTGCTTAAAGTTTTGCAAAACTATTACTTTTGCAAAAGACATTCCTGTTATGAAACACTTTTTTTTAGTAATTCTTTTAGTTCTTGGTTTTAGTTCGTGTGATGACGGCGATGTGATTGTAACCACCTTTGATTTTGATGACATCAATCTGGAGTATTGCCAATCAGCTACTTCCTATGTTTTTTTTAAGGTAAACAACACCAATCTGGAGTCGCTATCTTTTAAACTTCAAACTCAAAATGAGATATTAACTACTGAAGATACTCTAACTTTCCAAATAGACGCCATAAACAACGTGGTGAATTACAGAACCTACAACGCAAGTGTTCCTCAGGGTTATTTTTGCAGCAGCATACCACCATCGAGTCCAAGAATTTTAAAAGATTTTGTAAGCAGTCAGGGAGTGGCGACGCTATTTACAAGAATTGTTGACACTACTTATACGGGAGTAGGCATTGATCAGGACACTTCTTATGTTTACCGAACATCAATTCTTTTCAACAACATCAGGCTGGAAAATGAAACTGAAACTGTCACCCAGCAGACCCTGGATTTTGGGTTTGTCGATGTAACCGAACAGTAAGTCCATTATCTTGGATTTTGAGGAATATAGACTTCCGTAGCACCACGACCGTATTTCTGATAATCAGCATCGTAATAATTCAAAAAATCATACCTCCTGAAAAGTGTTTCAAGTTCAGATTTCAGAACCCCCTCGCCCACACCATGTATAAAAATGACACGTTGAAACCTTTTTTGAATGGCGAAGTCCAGTTGCCGTTTTGCTGTGTCCATTTGTATATTGATAATGTCATAATTATCTAATCCACGGGTAGTTGGCACCAATTTTTCTATGTGAAGGTCGACTTCTATAGCCGGTATGCTTTTTTTCTTAGTGCTTAAAACGGTTTTGCTTTTATTGGATTTAGGTTCTTTCTCTTTTAGGGCTGCGGAAATTCCTTCGGTGTATTTGATTTTAATTTCAATGTCGTCTTCCATTTTAATAAGTTCGGTTTCATTAAATTCAAGTTGAAACCCGTCAATCGATTCAACGAACACCTTATTGTGTTGCACTGAAACAACAAGACCTTCAAAATCTTCATCAAGTGCCGCTACTTTATCTCCAATTTTATGTTTCAAATCAAATTTTATATTATTTTTAAGAGTACTTAGGTTTGTAAAATTACAAAGAACAAACATCAACAAGCCTATCTAAATAGGAATTATTTTATCACTACTGTCCGGCAAAATAATTGAATTCATATAAACCATTAACATATTCCGTCCGCCGATTGGCGGACTTTGTTATATGTAAGGGTTGCTTTTGATTACCAATATATAGCCCCTATGGGGCTTTAGTCCCGTTAGGGACAAAATATTGGTAATAAATACATTACAAAATTTTTATAAGTCCCTTAGGGACGATATTTTTTTTACCGGACAACAGTGTTATTTTATATATATTGTGCAGATTATCGAAAATATCAGCCTTTTTATCGAAAAAATATCAAAGTGTCGTATACTTGTGGGATACTTTTGTAGTACACCCAAATCTACATTAAAATTTTAACCTATGAAAAAACTACTACTTAATGCATCCCTTTTGCTTTTAGCTAGTAATTTGGCTGCTCAGCTCCATGTTAAACCGAACGCCTCAAACAATACTGACACTTATATTTATGCAAATAATGTTGTATTGTATGTTGAGGACTATATTGACTTAATAGAAAATAATCTGGCACCAACACAAGCAAGCATTTATCTGCGTGGTAATGCACAGCTTATTCAGGGAGAAAAAACTACTTCGGCCAATTCAGGAACCGGTTCTATCTCTATTTTACAAAAAGGGTGGGCCAATGCATATGATTACAACTACTGGGCTTCACCCATAGGAATCCCTGGAGGCGCAGCAGGAAATAAAAATTTTGGAATAACTAGATTTTTTGACGTGCAGAATGGTGGCACACACCCAACACATAGTGAGCAACAACAAACAACAACAGCTTTAAATGGTGTATCAAATCCATTGCGTATCTCAAGCAGATGGATTTATACTTTAAGAAACTCAAATACATATGCCAGTTGGATTTATATTGCAAATTCAAACAATCTTGCTGCGGGAGAAGGTTTCACTATGAAAGGGACTCGAACTGATGTAGATGCCCACGACCAACTTTATGATTTTAGAGGAAGGCCCAATGATGGTGACATCACTATTACTGTTGGTCATAATGGTACTACAGGGCTTTCAAGGCTGACAGGGAATCCCTATCCTTCTGCTTTGGACTTAGCTGCATTTCTTTCAGAAAATCTAGATATTGCAGGTCAAATTTTGTATTGGGATCAAGACAAGACTACCAATTCACACTATATTTATGATTATGAAGGTGGCTATGGGGTATGGATTCCAATTGGTTTTGATGACATAGGTGACGGTACATCTTCTGGAACTTATACAGTACCAATATTTACTTCTACTAATGGCTACGGTATTCCGGGAGCACCAACCGGTGGAGTTGGCACACACGTGGAAAGACGTTTTGCACCTGTTGGGCAAGGATTTGTCGTTATTGGTGACGAAAGTATTAGCGGCTCAACCGGGACTATAGCATTTAAAAACAGTATGAGAAGGCATGTTGCTCTAGGAGCAGCAAACTTTAGCCAGTTTAAATCAACCGCTTTAAATGAGAAGAACAGTAAATTTAAAAGCGTCACTACAAACATAGATGGTTTACTTAGATTTCACGTAGAAGTTGATGACATCTACACAAGAGATATGGTGCTTATGTTTTCAGATCAGTCAACCAATGGTTATGACAGAGGTTATGATGGCATGCACCCATCAGTGATTCAAACAGGTGATGCATACTGGAAGATTGAGCAAAGAAATGACCCTTTTGTTATTCAAACAAGGCCTTATGATTTTCACTCTAAAGTGCCAATTGGCTTCAGGGTTAAAAACGGTCAAAACAGTTTCAAAATAAATCTGGTTGAAATGAAAGGGTTTGATAATATCAATAATTTCAGACTCTTTTTGTACGATGAACTTAATAATTCTTATCAACAACTAGACTTAGGCTACCAAGCTGTAGTAAATCATTCAGGAAGTGCAGGTGTAATTGAAAACAGATACTATCTGGTCTTCAAAAAAGGACACGGAAACAGTGGTCAAAACGGAAACGGTAATAAAAGTCTTACGTCTGTAGATTTCTTCCAAAACAACCCGCTTTCCAAACTTCAAATAACCAATCCTGATTTGCTTGATCTTAAAAATGCTTCTGTTTATGATATGAGAGGAAGGCTTCTGATCAATCAAAATAATATTGGTGAGGTGCCTTATTATGAGTTTTCTACCCAGGGATTAAGTAGTGGTGTATATTTGGTAATGTTAACAACCAATGACAATCAGGTGATTGATTATAAAATTACCATCCATAATAAAAATTAGATTTAGAAACTGTTTTTGTTTTAAAAGCCGCTTTATGCGGCTTTTAATTTTTATGTAATTTGTATAAATATTTTATTATATTTATGGTACTAACTTAAAACCAACAAATTATGGAAAATCAAATCAACACAAATCCGGTAATGAAAGTCTCAGATTGGTTCATTACCATTTTCATTACTGCAATACCCCTTGTAGGTTTAATCATGCTTTTTGTATGGGGTTTTGGAAGTGATACAAATCAATCAAAAGCCAATTGGGCAAAAGCTATGCTATTATGGTATCTGGTACTTTTAATCCTTTATATACTAATAGCTCTGGTTTTTGGAGCAGCCTTTTTGAGTGGAATGACAGGCTTTGATTCCGGCTATTAATAAACAAAAAACGCCCTTTCGGGCGTTTTTGTTATTTTTCAAATTCCTGAAGTGTTTTGGTGATTATCGAAACACAATCCAGCAATTGCTCTTTAGTCATCACCAAAGGAGGCGCAAACCTGATGATGTTTCCGTGCGTGGGCTTGGCAAGCAAACCATTATCACGCAGTTTCACACAGATATCCCAGGCTGTCGAGCTGTATTCTCGGTCATTGATAACAATGGCATTTAACAGGCCACGACCTCTCACCAACTTAACAATGTTGCTTTTCTCAACATATTTTTGTATTTCACTTCTGAAAAGATCTCCCAATTTTCTGGCATTTTGAGCAAGATTTTCTTCTCTTATAACTTCCAGCGCAGCCATTCCAACAGCAGCAGCTACTGGGTTCCCACCAAAAGTTGAACCGTGTTGTCCGGGTTTAATCACATTCATAATGTGGTTGTCTGCCAAAACCGCTGAAACCGGATAAGCTCCTCCTGAGAGTGCTTTGCCTAATATAAGAATATCAGGTCTGCTGTATGTGGATTGGCGTTCACAGTGATTCTCACAACTGCAGTTTCCGCAAACAGCCAATAAGGACCCTGTGCGGGCAATTCCGGTCTGGATTTCATCTGCCATAAAAAGCACATTGTGTTTGTTGCACAACTCCTTTGCCTTACTCATATAGTCATCTGCCGGGGTATAAACGCCCGCTTCTCCCTGAATGGGCTCAATCAGGAAACCGGCAACATTTTTATTGTTCTTGATTGCATTTTCCAATGCATCTATATCATCATAGGGGATTTTTATGAACCCCGGAGTGAAGGGACCGAAATTCTTTCTGGCATTTTCATCATTTGAAAACGAAATCACTGTGGTTGTTCTTCCGTGAAAATTGTTTTCACAAACTATAATTTGCGCTTCATTCTCATCAATCCCTTTGACCTCATAATCCCATTTTCTGGCAATTTTGATGGCAGTTTCAACAGCTTCGGCACCGGTATTCATCGGCAGGACCTTATCAAATTGAAAATACTCTGTAATGTGCTTTTCAAAACGCCCCAGCATATCATTGTGAAAAGCTCTTGAAGTTAAGGTAAGTGTCCTTGCCTGACGATCCATGGCGTCAACAATTTTTGGATGGCAATGTCCCTGGTTCACTGCAGAGTAAGCAGAGAGGAAATCATAATATTTTTTTCCTTCAACATCCCAGACATAGACACCCTCTCCTTTGCTCAAAACTACCGGTAACGGGTGATAATTGTGGGCACCGTGTTTGTCTTCTAGGTCAATGGCTTGCTGTGCTGTGATTTTGTCTAAAGTAAGCATAACTAAAAATTTTAAATTTTGAAAATTACAATTCCTGCTTTGTGGGTATTTACAGTGGAGAGAAATCATCCTGAGTGTACAAAAATAGCTATAATCTCCTAATTTTTAAATTTATTGAAGGAATATTGCTGAATGTCATTTTTCGGTAAAACCATATGCTTTACATTTGATACAAATTGAATAAAAAATGTCTGATTCGAGGAGCTATTCACTTAAAAAAATTGCTAAATATCCTTTTTTAGTTGCACAAAAATCAAAATTGGCCATGTTCCTGCTGTGTACCTCCATTGCAGCAGTTTTGACTTTTGTTTTTGGCGATGATGAATTTGTAAGGACCCAGCATTTGGTGTTGTTTCTCTTGTTTTTTTCCATGCTTTTATGGTTTACGGAAGCCATTCCTCCTTTTGCTGTTGGAATATTTATAGTAGGTTATCTTATCTTTTTTATGGGTAGCGAAGGCACTATGGATGTGAATCAATATGTCCAAACCTGGTCAGATGGGGTCATCTGGCTATTCCTCGGCGGATTCTTCCTCGCAGAAGGCATGCGAAAATCCAGGCTCGACATTCGCTTATTAATTGTTACTGCTCCTAAATTTGGTGAAAAAGCAAAGTTTATCATCTTAGGTTTGATGTTTGTCACCGCTATACTCTCTATGGTGATGAGCAATACAGCCACAACGGCAATGATGCTTGCCACGGTTACTCCCCTTTTCACAGAAATTGACAACAAAAAACTTCAAAAGGCTTTTCTTTTGGGCATTCCCACAGCAGCTGCCATTGGTGGTATGGGAACCATCATAGGCTCTGCACCCAACGCCATTGCTGTTGGTGCTTTGGAAAGCATTGGAATAAAAATCAGCTTTTTACAATGGATGAGTGTGGGTGTTCCGGTGGCACTTTTACTTACCTTTTTAACATGGAAATTGTTGTTGACCAAATACAATTTCGGAGAACTAAAACTTTCCACCGATTTTATTCAAAACCTGGAATTGAAAAAAGACAATAATAAACAAGAAGTGAATCAAAGAAGGATTGTTCTAATTGTTTTCATCA
>NZ_JCBCCK010000400.1:0-8758 GCF_059864935.1 Planktosalinus sp. | reverse complement strand
TGCTCCCCAAAGGTGAGCCATGGACTGGTTGTTATGCCCATAATTGAGCACTATGGTATTGTGTGAATAGGTATAGGGCCTCACCTGGTTGTATTCTGCCTGAATGTAGAGGTTATTTATTCCAAACGGATTGAAGTATTTGAAGCCTAACTGATAACCGAGTTTGTTTTTCCAGCTTTTTTCACCGCCAAAAATATCGCTAGTGGAAAACTCGTCAATAATCAACTGGCTGTAAATCAGGAAATGGTCAGAAAATTTGTATTTAGCACTTAAACCAATCAAGGCGTTTCCGGAACGCGGTCCTGTGGAAAATTCAATGGCCCTGTAAAATATAATCGGGTTCAGGTAGTTGAGGTCAATGCCCCTGTCGTTACTGTTGTCCCAAAGCACGCTTTCAAAAAGGCCTATGTTTAATCTTTTGGAGATGTTGTAACTCAGGTAGTGCGTAGCCATATATTTGGTTGTGAACGCCCCATCGATAGTTGCTTCCTGGCGCACGTCCCGAAGAGACATCCAGGTGTTGGTGTATTTTAGTTTCCAAAAGCTGGTGTTGAGTTTAAAAAAAGGGCTTGGGCTTGAGACATCACTCAAAAATAAAGACCTGTAGCCATCGCCTATAAAGTTTTTGGCGTGACCCAATTGCACATTAAACATTTCACCCATACTGTATGACAAATATCCGGTTGCCAAGGGGTAATCATAGGCTGTTTCCTTAAATTCTTTTGCGATACCAAAACCGGGAATTATTGCAGGGTTTCCTCCGCCATCGGCTGCAATGGATTCTGCATAACGGTTAAAATAGTTGGCAAACCTGCCCTGACTTTCATAAATCACAGAGTGAAAGCTCAGGTTTTTACCTAAACCTCCCTGAACTACTGCCAAACGGGTATTGTTGTAGGTATAATCAAAATCGCTGTCTGCTTCTTTCCCCAACTGAAGGTCAACACCCGGGTCGAGGGTGAACCAATAGCCTTTTCCTTTGAAGCTTATCATATGTTCATTCCACCACTTACGTCCAAACCAGGAAGATTTATTTTTGAAAAGCAATGTGTCACGGGCTTCCATGTCATAATATTTATTGACCTCTTTATAAGTAAAAGGCCTTTGAGCAGTATGCGCATTGTTACCCACCTGATTCATATAAAAATCAATCCGGGCATAATCCTGGTGTGACAGCGGAATGTTGATGTTGCTGTTGTATTTTTCGTTTGAAAGCCCTAGATTTTGGATTTGGTCATACTCATTGGATTTGTCCCTTTGCAGTGAAATCATCTCTTTAACCCCGACTGTTTCTCCGGTTGAAACACCCGCTTGCAAAGGTATTTTTATGGGAAGTGTAAATTGGGTATATGTGGGCCTGGCATTAAATGTTGCCGGTTGAATTTTTGGGAGTTCGTCAAAAACGCGTTGTAATTCGTCTTTCAGTTCCTGATAGATGGCGTCGAGTGCCAGTATTTTAAATTCACCTTCGCGGGTGACTTCAAAAAAGACGACCATTTGCCCGCTGTATCCCTCGTCAAAAACGATTTGTGGTGTGTTGAAATTGTTATATATAAACGCATGCAGCGTGCTGTTGAAACAGGATTTCAGGTTTTGAACGGGTTCATTTTCACATTCAGGGAAAACCGGGTATTTTTCAAATTCACTTCCGGAATCCTGAGCTGCAACATAAAAAACTGTTAGGAAAAAAAATAGAGTCAGGGCTTTTTGAGTCATATTCAGTATCTAATGTTTGTTGCCGAAAGATACGTTTTTTTATGATTTTTGAAAGATTATAAACAAAAACCCGATGGATTGCTCTATCGGGTTTCAACTAACTTTTCCTTAACTTTAATTGACCACATTAAAAATAATGGGCAAAGTAAACCTCACATCCACTTCCCTGTTGTTTTGTATACCGGGCATCATTTTGGGTATCATTTTCACTACCCGCTCTGCTTCTCTTTCCAATCTTGGGTGGGGTGCCCTTACCTGCAACTGGTCAAGTTCTCCTCTTTTATCAATTACAAAGCTCACATAAATTCTTTGGTTACCGTTTAAACCAAGTTCACCGGCTATTTCTGTATTGAATCTCCTGTTGATCAGTTTGCCGATTTCGGCAGACATACAATCTCTTCTTTGATTGTTGTCGGTCAACATTTCACAACCTGGGAAAACAGGTACACGCTCTACTCCTATTAAAGAATAGATATTATTATCAGGAGGTGCAGGTGTTGTTGGTGGTGTTACTGCCACCACAGGGCTGCCTGTGTGAACCACATCCGGTTCGGGGTCAGTATCAATGTCGGTTTCATTAGCGGTGGGAGTTTCGACAATATTTACTTCAACGGGGTTGACTTTTTTGGGCTTTTCAGGCTTCACCTCTTCAACAGGAGGTTTTTCAGGCTCTATAATTACCACTTCACCCAACCAAACTTCGGTATAATCATCAAAAAGTGGGGAGGCTATCACTTGTCTTTCTGTGCCATAAGTTCCATTTATAACTAAAGCTACAGCAATAATGCTAATGACTAAACTTATTTGAAAATACAAGGTTGAGTTGTAGTTCAAATTAGCATCTTTCTTAGATTTTGGACTATCAACTTTGTTCTTACTAAAGAACGCCGTCATTTTTTGTATTGCTTTCATTGTTTGAGCTTTTAGTTAACACAATCAATAAATCAATTAAGATGCCAAAAAACAAAAAAAGCCATCAATAAAACATTGACAGCTTGATAATCAAATAATTATTTTTTTAATTTTCTACCTGGAAGAGAATTGGCAAGCTGTACATAACGTTTACGGCTTTACCTCTTTGCTTACCGGGTGTCATTTTGGGCAAACGCTCTATTACTCTTTTTGCTTCAGCTTCAAGTCTGGGGTGTGGTGCCCTTGCAAGCACTTCTACCACATTACCTTTAGTATCAATTTTGAATTGCACCGAGATTCTTTGTCTTCCGGTTAATCCTAAATCGTTAGCCAGTTCAGAATTGAAGTTTCTTCTCACAAAGGCATCAATGCGCTCTGACATACAGTTTTTTCTCTCATCATTGTTTCGCATATTTTCACATCCCGGATAAATTGGAACGTTTTCTATGACCGCAAAGGGGACATCGGATATTTCTTCAACCGCTTCTTCAATGGTTTCTATTTCGACAATTTCTTCAAATTGTGAAGTTTCTGTAGATTCTATGATTGTTTCTTCAATTTCTTCATCGTCTTCAACCACCTCTATAATTTCGGGTGCCGGTGGTGGCGGTGGCGGTGGTGGCGGTGGTGGGATGAATTCGGTAATTGGAATTTCCTCCTCCTCATCCTCTTCCAAATTGAGCTGACCTATATCAAGCAGGGATTTGTCATAGGTTTTCCATTCAATTGCCTGCCAGGTAATGAAAAGCATTAGTATCAATCCTATTTGGAAGAAAAAGATACTACGTTTGCTTAAATCAGCTTTTGGATTTTTTTTAGGCTCCATAATTTTCCTTTTTAATTGTTGCTAAAATATGTAAAATCTATTTTATAATAAAGCTAATTTTTACTTTTTAACTTTATTAAGTTACTTTGAAGAAAAATCAATACTAAAACCGCAGTTACAATGCCCAAACCATTGGCCAGTACATCAAAAACATCTGCTGTTCGGGTTTCAACCAAAGTGCCTTGTAGAACCTCAATAATTATACCATAGATAAAAGCAAAAACGGCTGTTATTGAAACCAGGGATTTAAAGTTTCGTTTTTTGTTTTGAGAAACTAAAAAAAGAGCCCATAAAAGCATCAGTATAAAATAACTCACAGCGTGAATCAATTTATCAGAAACAGCAAACTTTAATTTTGGGATAGACGAGGTACTTACTAAAGACCCAACAGTAATAAATAATGTAAACGACAGTGCTAAAAAAAGTAAAAATTTAGGCGTCAACAAGTTCTTTATATGCCTCATGATCCAGCAATTGGTCTATTTCAGAACTGTCTGAAATTTTAATCTTAATCATCCAACCCTCATTGTAAGGATCAGCATTTACCTTTTCAGGCTCTGATTCAAGTTGGTCATTGAATTCAATAATTTCCCCTGAGAGAGGTAGAAATAAATCTGAAACCGTTTTAACTGCTTCAACAGTGCCAAAAACATCCTCAATTTGCATGGTTTCGCCCACGGTGTCTACTTCAACATAAACGATATCGCCCAATTCTTTTTGGGCAAAATCTGTAATTCCAACAGTGGCTGTGTCGCCTTCAATTTTAATCCATTCGTGGTCTTTGGTGTACTTTAGGTTTTCTGGTATATTCATTTTATATGTGTTATGTGATGGTGTAATTAATTAATTTCCGAAGGTATATCTCAAGGTCAATCCACTTCTAATGGTTGTTTGCGGAAACGCTGTTGAAATGGCATATTCCGAAAACGTATGATCGTAATATAACAGTGCTGTTAAATTTCTGCTCAGGGCATAATCAGCAGTAAACTGGATTCCATAGATTGTCTGGCCAGCTGTTACTTGGCTGTTTTCAACATCCAGATACCTGATAATTGTTTTATTGTCCCTCATTGAGAGGTCAAGTTTAAAATTCAAATCACTTCTCAGCACTTGCTGGGTGCCCCCAAAATTGGTTCCTATTCTTAAATCCTTAATTCTGTATCCCAACCCCACTATGTACTCCATCCCTTGAATTTCAGTCAGGAGATTGTTGGCAAAACTCAATGACAAAGCTCGGTCTTTTCTTACTTCTGTCAAAATTCGAATTGAATTTTGCATTTCAAAATCAATTTTAAACAAGGGGCTAAAACGCTCCACTAAATTCACGTTTGCAAGCATGATTCTGTTTTTGAAGTTTCCGGACTGATCGACTTCACCCGGATTATTTCTGTTATAATCCAGGTTTGTTTCAAATTGATTTACGGTATAGTCAGCGCGATAGCCGTGTTGGATTGAAAAACGCCTGAAATTTTGTTTGAACCAATTGATTTTCATTAAACCGGTATATCTGAGTTCCCAGTTTGGAATTGGGAAGTCCCTGAAGATTCCTGTTTTCACACTTGACGGGTCAGACCCTTCATAGGCAGATAAAAACGCAGGTAATAAAACAGCCTGGCTGTTCTTGCCAAAACCTACCGGATAGCCATCCTGATCTACCGGATAGCCTGTTCCTCCATAAAAATCTTCCGCCAATCTGTTTGCTATAATTATTCTATTGTCCCTGAAATCCTGAAAGGTTTGAGAGGAGAATTCATTACTTGTAGTAAATGCCGTTTTTATCAATACGGTCGAGATATTGAAATTCCCAAAGGTTCGGGGTGTTAATGATCTGTACTGTTCACCTGTTACGATATAGTTTTCTGCATAAGATTCGGAATAGGTCCTGCTTCCGGTCAGGTCTATTTTTAAATCCGGGATTAGTTCAATGTTTGTCTGATAATCAAACTGGACGTTTTCAATTTCTGTGTATTGTTCATTGAATTCCGGGTAAAGTGTCAACCAACCATTTCTTGCCGCCAGTTCCCTAATTTCACCCTGACCTCCAAAAACGAAGCCGGTTGTTGGTCTTAGAGAGCCCATAAACCCAACTGAAGGCAGATAACCCGGCATATAAATACCGTTATTTTCCTGATAGTTAAGCTGAATTCTTTTAACGGCCGTTATAATGCCAATCAATGTGTTGTATGCCCTGTCTCCTCCGGTGAGTCTGGGTGCTCCTTGGTCGCCTTGTTGATTTCCTCCTGCTTCACCATTTCTTGTTGTAAACGCTGCGAGTCCATCGTCACCTCCTCTGGCATCACGGCCACCATCGCGACCTCTTTCACCGTCGGCACCAGGTAACCCGCGACCATCATCCCGGGCTCGAGCTGCTGTTGGACGTTTTTTGGTCAGGCCAACATAACGATAGAAATTATTCATATCCAGTGTTGAATTGATGCGGTGGGTGTTTGAGTTCTGGATAGTGTTTCCTAAATCAAAAACATCTACTGTTCCATCCTCAAGTTCAAGTTCAATGTTCCTAAACAAATCGCTGCCCCTTTGCCATTGATAATTTCCTGTATATGAATATGTTGCTCTTACCCATCTTAAAAAAGGCACTTTATTAAATGGCAAATCGTAATTCACCTGCAGGGTTTGGAAGTGCCTGTCGGGCACACCCACATCAAATAGTCCATCCCAAACGCCAATCTCGTTATTTATAATGCCGTTTTCGTCAATGTAATTTTTAACAATTCTATTGTTTGAAGCATTGAAGTTGAACCTTAAAGAATTGGTCAAGTTATAATTTACTGCATATTGCCAGTCAAACATATAGTTTCGCTGATATAAGGTGGGCAAACCTATATTGCCGGGAAGCAGGTTTAATTCCCTGAATTTTTGCTCATTATACTGTCTGATGATATTTGAACTTGCAGAAATGTTTGTGGGCAAGTAATTGAAGTTAAAATCCTTTAACAATTGCAGGTATGGACTTCTAAATAGGGAATCATTTTTCTTAAAGGGCTCTACAAGTTTTGGCGTAAAGCTATAATCATAGGTTGCACCCAGCCTGACATTTTGTTCCAGTGATTCTTCAATATCAAAGCTTTTATGGTCTATCTGATTATATGAGTAGGACAGTGTAATGTTTTCAACATCATAGGGCATAGGCTTTTTGGTGCCGGTCCTTTCTTTTCTAACCCCAATAAAGTTAATGCTTTGTCTTCTTGTATAGTCAATGGATTGTTCCTTGATCTGGTTTCTTTCATCGGCATCCTGGGCGTTGTTGATTCTGGTTTCGAGTTCAATATCCTGAAATTCTGGGTCATATAGCGGGGTGACTTGTTCTTCGCCTATGGCATAATTAAATGGTAATTGAATGCCCCAGTTTTTTGGGAGTAACTGCCCTAAGTTTACGTTGGTTACCACATCATACTGTTGAACATCTTCCAGGCTTCTTTGATTAGGTCCTTGCTCTAACGAACCAAAACCTACAGTTGTGCGTCTTCCGATGGCACTTACGTTTGCAAAATCAGCAAGGTTGACGTCCATACTGGCTACTGCGGCCCAACCGCCTTCATTATTTAATTCAGAAAGTCTTAATTCATTGAACCAAACTTCACCGCAAATGTTGTTAGCGGTGCTGTTTTTCACACCAAGCATGATCGTTCTTACAGCACCAAAACTGGGGTTTCCTTTAATCCCGATTCTCATGTCGTTTTCGGGGCCACCCAAACCGCCTTCCAGGTCAGCTTCGTCAAAAAACACCACTTCGCTCAGGTCAAATGCTTCGGGACTGCCCAGTACCCTGGCTTTTACTTCTTGTAGCAGTTTTAACGGAAGGTTCAGCCTGTTTTGGATTGGCCATATTTCTTCCCGGCTCGTTGCCCCAAAAGCTGTTGGGTTTAACGGCACCTCGATCTCGTAGTAGTTTTGTGTCAAGTCATTCCCCAAACGAATAAACGCAACAAGGTCGCCATCGCTTAACGCAATTTGATTGACCAATGATTCGGCGTGTATGAACATTTCCAAATTTTTATACTGACGCATGTCAATACTGAAATTTTTATAGACTGCCCTGCCGTCTTCCGGTTCTAAATCACACACCCTGAGTGCTAAAGATTGTTCATTTTGACGGATATTTGAATTGTTGTTTATTAATTCTTCCCTGAAAACCCCCGGAGGCAATACATACGGAATGGGTTGTCTGCTTGCATTTTCTTCGATACTTACAGATTCAACTTCAAAGAGTGTGTTACTGTTTTCAGGTAAAATTCCGGAAGGGTGTATACTTTGCGTAAACCTTCTGTAATCTCCCCTGACTAAATCCAATGTTCCAAATCTGAAGGTAATGTCCTGATCAAAATCAGTCAGGTACATTCTCATAAACCTGATGGACCTAAAGTCAGTTATTCCATTAACAGCTCTTGTGGGCTTACTTATCGGAATTTTAAACTGCACCCATCTCACAGCCTGGGTTTGGTTGTTTTGGAGGTTTACTTCCAGTTCTCTAACATCCGCAATAAATGGGTTGTTGTCCACATCCATCCCGGGATATAAATCAATATTGTACTCAAAATAACTATTTACCGTGTTCATGGTATTGTCTCGGTTGTAGTCTTCCACATCGGGTAAAGTGGTAGAGCCCCTGTTGGTTTGAGTCACCTCACTTGGTGAGTTTCCCTGAGTGCCGTTGTAGTTTTTGTACCTTGTTACTATATCACCTTCAGCCTGTAAAAAGTAAGTGTAATTATCACCGGCAGGATCGGGCAAACCGCCAAACAGCGGGAATAAGGCAGCTTCTTCAGCATCTGTTGCACCGTTCAATCCTAAATCCTGATTTGCTCTTTGTTCACCTTCGGTATCGAAAGCATAAATAAGTGACTGGTTTGTTGGCACTTTACCGTAAATTGTTGGTGTGGTGCCTTGGGTTCCGCCATCGGGAGGCAAACCGTTTTCATATTGTTTTCTGCCGGTTTTGAGTATGTCTTCAGAGATACTTCCCAGATTGAACCTTAATTGCCCCCCATTGTTGCCGGCGTTTTCTTCGTAGATAAACGGGTCCATGACCCAAAATTGGATGTATTCAACGTTTGAGTTTTCAAAATCGGTTGTGGTTAATGCCCTGGTTATTCCCGCCCATCTGGAAGCCGGATTGGGCAGCGAGTTTGTACCACCTGTTTCGGGATTGAAATTGTAAGGACCTCTTTCATCAGGGAAATAGGATAAATCTAAAGAGAATATTGCCTGGGTTTGCCCCTGAACAATATCAGTGTCAGGAAATATTTCATTGATAAACAGTCTTCGGGTGGCATAGGAAGACAA
>NZ_JCBCCK010000202.1:0-1355 GCF_059864935.1 Planktosalinus sp. | reverse complement strand
GGTTGTACTGCCCGACTGTGAAGCAATTACTATAAAATAGTCCTGACCTGCGGTTACAAAGAAATCTTCTATTTTTCCAGTTCCAACTCTACCGGCCAAACAATTGCCACCCACATCACCACAACTTTCATAGACAAATACTCCTGCATTGCTGCTTACCCCGGTCAACTCAATCGTGATGATATCATCGACAGAAGGACTGTACTGGTAGACCACATCATTGCCATTCAGGAAATCACCGCTTACTCCTGCACATCCTGTGCTGCCTGAAAAATTGTTGCCATAGTTGACCGTGTTGTTAACATCATTGTATGGCAGGTCAGTTTCGTCGAGCGCAAAATCACCTGTTTGTTGAACAACCGCAAATACCTCCTCGCGAGGGGATTCGCATATAACCTGACCCGCCCCAATTGTCCAGTTATAGAAAAAGTAGTAAGTCGTATTAGGTGTACCTGTACCGAATACACCTCCAGTTACCTGACCCATAGTTCCCAGAGGGTAAGGAAACACATTACCACCTGCCGCAGCAAACTCCCTGACAAGGCTAGTCGTACCCACTTTCATCAAACGATAAGTCCCGGGAGTAGTTATCTCAAAATTCAGTGGTATTGTATGGGGTGTCGTCAAGTTGCCCGAAGGCACATTGACCGTCAATGTTTCAAGAACCGTAATACCATCATTTTCTCGCAACTCAACTGTCACCGGACCTCCGGTTGTATGGGGGTACACGTCCACTGAGACTATAGTAAATGGCTGGGTAACTTCAAAAGCAAGTCCATAATTACTCAAGGTAGTGTTTTCTGTTGCAACCGGAGCAGGTTTGGCCTGACCAGACAAAGGTGCATCGCCTTCTATATACACTTCCGCAGCCCAATATGAGGTAGTCATCGTAAGCAAGTCGGTTGTAAAAGTAGAACCTGTAGCTATTCGATCACCTCCTGAAGGAACATCATACCAAAATATTTCACTTCCGGTTCCACTGCCAACAGCTTCCAGGGTCATTGCACCCGAGCAAACCACCAAACCGTCCGTGGTGCTTAAAATCTCTAAATTACTACAGTCTATCTCGTGTACCGTAATGGCCAAAAGCGGACTTTCACAAGTACCAAAAGTCTGGCTCACATAGTAAGTGGTACCATCTACCAATGGGGTGGTGTCCGGAATAACAATAGTTCCGGCCGCATCACTGTACCAGGTCAGCACACTTGCACTCATAGTGCCTTCAACTTCCAGGTCTGCAAGCGTGGCAGGATCTACATAATCCTGAGACGCATCACCATCAGGTGCCGGGAATGCAGCACAAACAAAACCATTGATTTCCAGTGTATAATCTATACTCGAGGATAACCACGAGG
>NZ_JCBCCK010000376.1:0-6987 GCF_059864935.1 Planktosalinus sp. | reverse complement strand
GATACGGGTGCGTTCTTCGTTTCTGATTTGTCTGGTGTTTTCGCGTAAAGAAAAGTTTCCAAAATTATAAATAAAACCCATTTGAAGGTATTGGTTTTCCTCGATGGCGAAATAACTGTTCCTTTGATTCAAAAAGTCTGCTCGCAATCTTCGGCTTGTAGTGTTAAAAATATCATTTGCCGTAAGGGATAGTGAAGCTCTATTGTCCCAGAGTGATTTTCTTACGCCCAGCGAAACCGTCGTAAACGGGTCCATAATATACGTTCCAAAAACAAATCCTGTGAGATGTGCAAAAGTTAAATCTGCCGTGAGTGTTTTGTCTTTTGAGAGTGTAAATGAGTTGTAGATTTGGATAAACATTCCGTTTGTTTCCAGAGTAACCAACTCATTATTGCTTTCGATGGCGATAAAGGTGTTTTCTTCGTGAAACATCGCTACGTAATTGCTAAAATACCACCAGCTTTTAATGCTTCCTGCATAATGGAAGTTAAAGCCCCAACCTTTTCTTTCAATCATATTTGTTGAAACTGACCTGAGAAATTGTTCGTCATTGTTTTGAAAACTCAACACTTCTATGTCGTTTTTTGTGGTACGGAAGTAAAGTTCAAAATTGTATTTGCTTTCAATTAAATAATTGATGCTGTACCTTTCGGTAATTGAAGGAACCAAATCGGGGTTTCCGGAAGTAAAATTATTTTCATTAATAAAATACTTGAATGGATTTAGTAAATCATATCTGGGGCGTGAAATGCCCTTATTGTAGGCCGCCCCAACGCTGTGGTTTTCATTGGGTGAGTAATTCAGTATAAAAGAAGGAAACCAATCCATATAATCGTTTTGGGATTTTTCATTCATAGAAATGGAGTTGCCCTCAGTTTCAGTGTATTCACCCCTTAGCCCCGCTCTAATTCTCCAGTGATCCCAATTTTTCGCAAAGCTTACATATCCCGAAAATATGGTTTCATCATATATAAAATTATCTGTAAATTCAGGGTTGGGCACGAGTGTATTATCTATCTCATTGAAAAAGTTCATAGCACTCTCTGATTCAATGACAGAACCTTTAACACCGGTGTCAAAATTCATCCCAAAAAGTTCGGAAGAAAAATCAATTTGGCCAATATAAATATTGATTTGTTGGTATGAATCTGTTTTGAATGCGCTTGAGCTTAATGAATTTCCGCTTGGCGAAAAGTACCCTGTAGTTAAGTGCTGATCTCTGTTGTGCTCAAAGTTAGTGTAGTGCATATTTGCTTTTATATTGGCGCCTTTTTCATTAATCACGTGGCTAAAAGTCGCATCGAGTGCAATGTTGTGTTTTTCAATTTCCAGATGGCTGTTTGTGTTGAAAAGCGAGTCAATTGTTTTCGAAGCATTTAAAATTTCGGTAACTTCTTTGTTTGAATATGTTGTTTTCGGATCAAGAAAAATCGAGGAGGAAATATTTAAATTACTTCTTTCGCTCAATGTAAAATCCAGAGCCGCATTTATGTTGTGAAGTTCAGAACGGGTAATTCTTTCAAAATCTGTATCCCAGTAATTTGTAATGTTGTTTTGCGCATCAAAAAAAGTGATATCGCTCAGGTCATTTTTGTGCTCTTTTCTCCTGTTCAGGCTGTAATCAACGGCAATATTGACCCATTCGTTTTTAAAATAATGCGCGGTACCCACCCTGTATTTTGGAAATATGGCTTGTGTTATTCCGCCGGAAATATTCCCTTTATAGCCCGGGGTTATGTTTTTACTGGTAACAATGTTCAAAACCATTCCACTGTCGGCATCATACCTGGCCGAAGGGTTTGTAATCACCTCAATGCTTTTAATGTTTGTTCCCGAAAAACTTTCCAGAAGGCTTCTAAGTTCATCTGCGGTAAGGCTTACTTTTCTATCGTTGATATAAACCGTTGCCGGTTGATTTCTAATGGAAATGCTGTTTTGCTGAACGATAACACCGGGGGTTTTGCTTAAAATATCCCAAGTACTTCCCAATGAAAGGGAGGTGTTTTCAACGTTAAAAATCAAACGGTCGATTTCTCTTTGAACTGTGGGTTTTTGTATACTTAAAGTAACTTCATCCAGAAACTCTGAAACCTCATTTATGATTAATGTTCCCAGATTTAAGTCAGAATCAACATTTAAATCTCTGTTGAGGTCCTCATAGCCAATAAAGCTGGCTTTAAAAATATAACCTCCTTTGTTTACATTTGAAAATTCAAAATATCCATTTTCATCTGTTGACGTTCCTGTAACAAAAACGGAGTCAATTTGTTTTAATAAAACAACATTGACAAACGAAACCGGTTTTGCTTCCTGATTAGTTATAAAACCATTCACCTGATATTGTTGAGCCATCAAGCTGCCCACAGAAAGTAAAAATAGAAATAGGGTTCTCAACATTCTTAAACTTTCAAAAGAGTGAACGACCGGGTGTGTTTTTTTGGGGCGGTAAACAACCAGTCTAAACTAACGCTACAAAATTGTTAAAAAAATATTAATAAAACACGATAAATTGCCGTTTTTTTTGATTAAGTGTAAATCCCAGCTTTAAAAATGATTTTTGTAAGTGATGACTGGAAATAAATTATATTTGCAAATTCAAAAGATTGAGAGGCGGAAAAGCATGAAAAACATTAGAAATTTTTGCATCATTGCACACATTGACCACGGAAAAAGTACTCTGGCTGACAGGCTATTAGACGCTACTGGCTCTGTAACATCACGAGAAAAACAAGACCAGTTACTCGACAATATGGATTTGGAGCGCGAGCGTGGTATTACCATTAAAAGCCATGCTATCCAAATGGAATACACTTACAAGGATGGAAAATACATTTTAAACCTCATTGACACACCTGGCCATGTCGATTTTTCATACGAAGTATCCCGTTCTATCGCTGCCTGTGAAGGCGCGCTACTGATTGTAGATGCCGCCCAAAGCATACAGGCACAAACCATTTCAAACCTCTATCTGGCGCTTGAAAACGATCTGGAAATCATTCCGGTTTTGAACAAAGTAGACCTTCCCAGCGCAAACCCCGAGGAAGTAACCGATGATATAGTCGAGTTGTTGGGATGTGCCCACGAAGATGTGATTCCCGCCAGCGCCAAAACAGGTGTTGGTATTGATGAAATTCTTGCGGCCATCATCGAACGCATTCCCCCACCAAAAGGTGACGAAAACGAGCCTCTTCAGGCCTTGATATTTGATTCGGTTTATAACCCGTTTCGCGGCGTGGAAACCATTTTCCGCGTGATAAACGGAAGTATCAAAAAAGGGCAAAAAATTAAGTTTGTTGCCACAGGTAAGACATACGATGCAGACGAAGTGGGAACCCTTAAATTAAAACAAGCTCCAAAAAACGAAGTCAAAGCCGGAGATGTGGGATACCTCATCACCGGGATAAAAGATGCCCGCGAAGTTAAAGTGGGTGATACTATTACTGACGCCCTCAATCCCTCCAAAATTACTGTGGCAGGTTTTGAAGATGTAAAACCCATGGTTTTTGCCGGAATTTATCCTGTAGACACCGAAGATTATGAAGAGTTGCGCTCTTCCATGGAAAAACTACAACTCAATGACGCTTCGTTAGTTTTTATTCCTGAAAGCTCTGCCGCTTTAGGGTTTGGCTTTCGCTGTGGATTCCTGGGAATGTTACATCTTGAAATCATTCAGGAGCGGCTGGAACGCGAATTTGACATGACGGTTATTACCACTGTCCCCAACGTATCATATCACGCTTTTTCCACAAAACACCCCAATGATGTTATCATTGTAAACAACCCGTCAGACTTGCCGGATCCT
This sequence comes from Planktosalinus sp., assembly GCF_059864935.1. NCBI lineage: Bacteria > Pseudomonadati > Bacteroidota > Flavobacteriia > Flavobacteriales > Flavobacteriaceae > Planktosalinus > Planktosalinus sp. The sequence goes on along the minus strand of NZ_JCBCCK010000376.1, from coordinate 3,185 downwards.
TCAAGTCTTGACCGTGTTGAAGAGCCTTATATCAAGGCAACTGTCATCACCAAATCTGACTTTGTGGGCAACGTGATGTCACTTTGTATAGAAAAACGGGGTATGATTACCAATCAAACTTATTTGACCCCTGAACGTGTTGAGTTGACTTTTGACATGCCCCTGGCTGAAATTGTCTTCGACTTTTACGACCGCTTAAAAACTGTTTCTAAAGGCTATGCTTCGTTTGATTACTCCCCCATCGGGATGAGAACTTCAAAATTGGTGCGGGTAGATATCCTTTTAAATGCGCAGACAGTCGATGCCCTTTCGTCGCTGATTCACGTTGATAACGCACACAATATCGGCAAGAAAATGTGTGAAAAACTGAAAGAACTTATCCCTAGACAGCAATTTGATATTCCTATTCAGGCGGCAATTGGTTCAAAAATCATTGCCCGGGAGACTATCAAGGCACTCAGAAAAGATGTTACTGCAAAATGTTATGGTGGAGATATTTCGCGGAAGCGAAAACTGCTTGAAAAACAGAAAAAAGGTAAAAAGCGTATGCGTCAGGTGGGTAATGTAGAAATTCCGCAACAGGCGTTTATGGCGGTGTTGAAGTTGAACGATTAATTGCAGCTCACCCCTTCATTCACCAAACCTTCCAGATAAATATTGTATTTCACTCCGGTGTCTTGACCATTTACTGAGGCATTACCATTGGCTTCCTTACACAATTCAAAGGCCATTGTAATCTCTGAACTGCAAGTACTGCATGTTACTAAATCATCACTTTTACAGGAAAAAATAAGTAGTGAAAACATAGAAAGAATAAAAAATGCTTTTTTCATGAAGTTAGGATAAGGTTTCAAAGATACCTAACGAAAATGAAAGCTGTTTTCGTGTGTGAGGATTTTTGTTAAAAATCGCATAAATAAAGTTTCCAAGCCGCTACTAAATGCTCCACTTTTCTTATTTTGCATCGCATTAATATTTTAACTCATGAAACTTTATCCAGTAGAAGCCGGAAATTTTAAACTCGATGGCGGTGCCATGTTTGGAGTGGTGCCCAAATCCCTTTGGAACAAAACCAATCCTGCAGATTCCAACAATATGATTGACATTGCCGCGCGCTGTCTGCTTATTGAAGACGGCAATAGGCTGATCCTGATTGATAACGGCATGGGCGACAAACAAAGCGAAAAGTTTTTTGGCTACTACTTTCCCTGGGGCGAACACAATCTCGATGATTCCCTGAAAAACCATGGGTTTCACCGTGATGATATCACCGATGTGCTCCTCACCCACCTTCATTTTGATCATTGTGGCGGAAGCATTCAATGGAACAAAGACCGCACAGGCTATGAGCCGGCATTTAAAAATGCACGGTTCTGGAGCAATTTAAAACACTGGGAATGGGCCACAAACCCCAATGCCCGGGAAAAAGCCTCTTTTTTAAAAGAAAATATAATGCCCATTATGGAAAGCGGGCAACTGAATTTTATTCAGCGTACGGGCGAAACCTTCCAATCTCAAACTGAATTTAATTTCGGTATCTTTTTTGCAGACGGTCACACCGAAAAGCAAATGGTTCCCATGATCAATTATAAAGGAAAAACCCTGTGTTTTATGGCCGATTTGATGCCCACTGCCGGTCATGTGCCTTTGGCATTTGTGATGGGCTATGACACCAGGCCGCTATTAACGCTTGAAGAAAAAGCGCTGTTTTTAAACAAAGCCGCTGATGAAGGCTATTATCTTTTTCTCGAGCACGATGCCCATCAGGAAATCATTACCGTTGAACACACCGAAAAAGGCGTAAGGCTCAAAGAACGCTTTTCATTTAACGAAATTTTCAATTTATAAATATGCTTAAACTTTTTAAAACTTTCGCCTTAACGACTGCACTAATCTTACTATATGGGTGCGGAACATCAATATCATCGCAGGCTCAGCCCATACAAGTTTCTTCAATCGTTCCGCAAAAAGTTGCTGAATTAACCGACGAACAATTAAAAAATTGGTTTCACTTAGACCTTGTGAAAGATACCATCCCCGGAATGAGTGTTCAGCGCGCTTATGACGAAATCATTAAAAACCGTAAAGGCCAAACCGTGATTGTGGGCGTGATTGACAGCGGCATTGATATAGAGCACGAAGATTTAAAAAACGTCATTTGGACCAATCCCGGTGAAATTCCCGGCAACGGCATAGATGATGACGGCAATGGATATATAGACGACATCCACGGCTGGAATTTTCTGGGCGATATTGTTGGCGAGCAAATGGAATATGTGAGGATTATGCTCAGGCTTGCGCCGAAATATGAAAATGTCATAAAAAGTGATGTCAACCCGACCGATTTGGAGGAATATTCCCTTTATTTAAAGGCCAGGGAAGAGTATCTGAAAGAAAAGCAAGAGGCGCTGAGCAGCAAGATTCAATATGAGTCTATTTATGATATTGTGAAATCGGCTCACGATAAGGTTTCCGAAAAATTACAAAAAGAAGACTACACCCTTGAAGATTTAAGCGCACTTGAAAATGAAATTTCCTTACAGCGGGATATCTTTTTTTTGGGGCAAATGTTTTCATTTAACGATAATATCCCTGAGGTTATAAAGGAGGTGGGCGATGGTGTAAAATACTTTTCTTCACGTTTGAACTACCACTTTAATGTCAATGAAGATTTCAGGGCAACACTTGGAGATGACCCTTATGACATTACTGATGTTCCCATTGGAAACAATCAGGTGAGCGGACCGGACCCTAAGAAAGAAGACGCCAAGCACGGCACCCATGTTTCAGGAATTATTGCCGCACAACGCAACAACGGCATTGGAATGAATGGCGTGGCTCAAAGTGTTCAGATTATGGCCATCAGGGCTGTGCCTGATGGTGATGAATATGACAAAGACATCGCGCTGGCTATCCGTTATGCGGTAGATAATGGCGCAAAAGTCATCAACACCAGCTTTGGAAAAATGTATTCAACAAATCCAGAGTGGGTCTATGATGCCATCAAATATGCATCAGACAATGATGTGCTGATTGTCAACGCCGCAGGAAATGATGGTTTTAACTTGGATGACGAAAACCTTACTGTTTTTCCAAATGATCAAAGAATAGCAAACCCTAACCTAACAAATTCTTTCCTGACAGTGGGCGCACTAAACTATGTCTACGGCGAAGAAATGGTCGCT
>NZ_JCBCCK010000346.1:0-5805 GCF_059864935.1 Planktosalinus sp. | reverse complement strand
TTGTGAAAATTCTGATATTTTCCAAGTTTTCGACCGTTTTAAGGTAGTTTTTTGCCTCGGGGTCATTAGAACTTAAATCAATTTTGCTCATTAATTTAAACATGTTTTTGGTAACAATCATAGAAGACACATCCCTTTGGTTTTCATATTTATCAAAAACACTTTGACTGAAAGTAGCTTGTGAAACAAGAACTACTATTAATATTGCTATTATTTTTTTCATTGTTTTGGGTTTTATTTGTTATATATTATTTAAAGATTTTATTTGTTGGGTCTGCAAACTCATTTAAAACTGATAGATTTGAAGCACCGGTATTAAAGTGTTGTGAGAAAAAATTGAGTGCTACTTTGGTTTTTTCAAAAGCGATTTCTGCTTCAATACGTTCAGCATCGGTTATGGAATTTGCATTGTTTTGCAAAAAGAACGTTACCCCCAGTGCCACGACAAACAAAGCGGCTATGGAATACCACTGCCTCATACTTTTCAATACTCCCTGTTTTTCAGGCTTTAGTGTTTTGATTTCAGCATTGGTGCTTTCTGTTTTTGCTTGCGCGAAATAGGCAAACATGTCGCGATAAGGCTCTAAATGTGGAGCTATATCATTACCTGAAAAATAAGCTTTGAGCAATTTTTCATCTTCAATACCGGTTTCGCCTTCAAAATAGGCGTCCAGTAATTGTTCAATTTTTTGCAAGTCCATAATTGTATTTTTTTATTAATGCTTCCCTAACTGTTTTTCGTGCCCGTGAAAGATTGACCCTGATTGCGGTTTCATTCATTTCCATCACTTCAGCAATTTCGCTGTATTCATATTCTTCCACGTCGCGCAATTGCAAAATAATGCGCTGCTGCTCGGGCAATTGTTTCATGATTTCAAAAACCATGCCCACTCCATCTTTTGCTTCCACCTGGTCTTCTGTTCGGGCATCATAACTTTTGAAATTTTGATGCACTATGGTCAAGTTTGAAGCTTGTTTTGACTTGAGCCTGTCCAGACAATAATTTTTTGTCATCGTCATTGCAAAAGCCTCGGGTTTGGAGTATTTTTTTATATTCTCCCTGCCATTCCACAATTTCAAAAACACTTCCTGTACAGCATCTTCGGCTTCATCGTGTGAAACCAAAATGCGTTTCGCCATTCGGTATAATTTATCCTTTATGGGCATCACTATATTTATGAACTCGTGTTTTTGCATTGGTTGGTTTTGATGGTTTGTTAACTGCTAACAACTTGATGACGAATCACTCTATTTTTTGTTACAAAAATAATTGTCATTTACAATATTGTACTTATTTTTATTGTTCTAATGATGCTTGACCCAATTTGACTTCTATGAAATGCCCATTAACGGATTTATCAAACCATCCGCCTTGCGCTTCAAAGTCCTTCTCCGAAGCTCTGCGAAAGACGAAGCTTCAGGCGACGAAGCCGAATAATCTTTGGGCATTACATCTGACTATAAAAAAACAAATAAAAAGGAACAGATGAAAAAGATTAAACTTTTAGCCGTAATACTGCTACTCTCTATAGGTTTACAGTCCTGCTTTGAGGATTTTGATGACAATATACAAAATGTAACCACGCTCGATATACAAAACTTCATATATAAAGCGATGAACATTTGGTATTTGTACAAACCCAATGTGCCTGATTTGGCCAATGACCGGTTTGCCTCACAAAATGAATTGAATGAATATTTGGGCACCTACTCTACTCCCGAAGATTTATTTTCAGCATTAACCGCACCGCAGGACCGTTTTAGTTTTATAGTGAGTGATTACAGAGTTTTGGAAGCCGCTTTGGCAGGAATTTCTCTGAATCATGGAATGGAGTACGGCCTGGTTTTCTATCCCGAAAGTGAAACTAATGTTTTCGGTTATGTAAGGTATGTAATCCCCAACAGCGATGCTGCTCAAAAAGGAGTGCAACGCGGAATGATTTTCAATACCATTAACGGTGCTCAAATCACAAACGAAAACTTTACACTTTTAAGGGAGTTGACCTCTTATGAAATTGGATGGGCAACTTTTGACGGTACTAACATCACTTCCACCGGGGAAACAACTACATTAGTCAGGTCTGAAATTGTCGAAAACCCCATTCATATTGCAAATACTTTTACGATTGACGGTCAAAAAATCGGTTATATGATGTATAACGGCTTTACGGCAGATTTTGACACGCAACTCAATAATGCCTTTGGAACATTTAAAGCCGAAGGAATCAATGAGCTTATTCTGGATTTGCGCTACAACAGCGGTGGCTCAATTAGAAGTGCCATCGATTTGTCAGGTATGATTACAGGACAGTTCACCGGCCAAGTATTTTCAACCGAAGTGTGGAATCCCGAACTTCAATCCGTTTTCCAGCAGAACGATCCTGAAAGTTTGATTAATAGATTTACAAGTACTTTAAGAACTGGGGCTGCAATCAATAGTTTGAACCTCACCAGAATTTATATTTTATCTACACGCAGTACAGCATCAGCCAGTGAACTGGTAATAAATAGTCTTGACCCCTACATAGAGGTGATACTTGTGGGCGGAACCACCACAGGAAAGTTTCAGGCATCAACCACCTTTTATGACGGCCTACCACCCAATTTCAGAAGGTCTCAGGCCAATCTTTCGCATTTTTATGCCATCCAACCACTTATTTTCACTTCGGCCAACGCCAATGGCGTAACAGGATTTGTAGACGGCATCCCCCCCACTGTTGAATTTCCTGAAGATTTAACCAATCTGGGGGTTTTAGGTGAACTCAACGAACCTTTGCTTGAAGCAGCTTTAGATGAGATTTTTGGCAGAAGGCCCCAAAGCAAGTCACAATTTGAGTTTAAGGAAGTGGGGAACAGTAAAATGCACTTGCCAACATACAACAGAATGTATGTGGACAATGTAAACATGCCGGCCAATTAATTATTTTAAACCTGACTGTTCAACATTGATTTGATCTCGCATAAATGCCTGGCAAATATGATTCATTGAGGAAACGGTCTGCCTGATGACATTGGTTATGGTAGATACCGGTGCGCTTTTTTTGCTTAACCCCCTTGCATTTTTATACAGGAAGGTAATCATCTCATTGTAAAAAACTTCATTGCTTTCAAGCATTTCATTTAAAGAAGGTGCGTTTGTGGTGTCAACATCGACATATTGATGTATTTCGTCAATTTTGTTTTTGACAAAGCCTCTGAGTTTTTCCAAAATTTCAAGTGCCAGCGGGTCTTCACTATCGATGATGAATTTGATATTGTGAGCAACATCCTTAATATCCTTGGCCCCATAGACCAATGAACGCAATGCAATCATATTTGATGTGAGTTGTTCAGATTCTTTGTCGGTTAAGTTTTGTTCCTGAAGCTGCAGGTAAAATATGGTCAACTCATCTTCAAGGCGTTTAATTTTATCATATTTTTCATTGAGGTTTACAGCAGTTTGAAAAATTGTATTCCATCTCGAAGCCTTTTGATTGCCATTTGTAACAGCAAAACAAGTTTGAATAAAATCCTGAACATACACATACACCTGACCCAATTCATCTTTGATGGCTTTTAAGGCCACTTCAGGAAATTCAGTCGTGATTTTTCTGATGTAAAGTGTTTCACCCTCAGGTTCGGCTTTTTCATATCTATTCTTCAGGAATTTTTGAAAAGGACCCAAAAGCGGCAAGAATAATAAAATTCCTGCAAGATTTAATAGGGTATTCAGTAACACCAATTCCATTAAAGGGTCAGTCATATTAAAAAACACATAAACCTTATCGACAACCTGTTCCAGAAAAACAAATATGGTAATTCCTGCTGTTGAATTAAAAATCACATTGGCCAGTGCAAGTCTTTTTTTGTCAGCTGTGCCGCCTATAGAGCCTAACAATAGTGTGGAAGTCGTTCCCATATTGGCTCCAATTATCATTGCAAATGATTGATAAACATCAATTAGCCCGGCATTCAATGCGCTTAAAATGATTACTATCATGGCAGAGCTTGACTGAACTAAAGCAGTTACTATCAGGCCCAATAAAAGAAATGCCCAAAGTCCATACTGAGAATAGAATGTCATGTCGATTTGATCAGCGACAGCATCGAGAGCGTCTTTCATAAAATCCAACCCCAAAAACAATAAACCAAACCCGATGAGAAAAATACCGATATTTTTCAAAAACGGTCTGCTTTCCAGAAAGAGAAATGATAAAATTCCAAGTGTGAGAAAGGGAAAGGAAAAATCGGCTATGTTCATTTTAAAGCCAAGTGTAGCGACTATCCAGGCTGTAAACGTGGTTCCCAGGTTGGCCCCCAAAACAACGCCAAGAGCATTTTTTAAACTCAACATGCCGACACCAAGGAAAGCCAACACCAGTAAAGTGACCATCGAACTGCTTTGCAGGATTGCTGTTACAAAGGTTCCTGTAAGGATACCTTTCCAGCTTCGGTTTGTAAAACGTTTGATGATTTTTTGAAATGATTTTCCGGCAAGACCTTTAATGCCTTCCTCCAAATGACGCATCCCGAAAAGGAAAATTCCCAATCCGGCCAAAAACATCCAAAAATCAAAAGGGATTTCCTGCATACTTCAAATTTAGTAACAAAAATATTTATTTGACAATTTTAAACTTCACATATTTGTAAAACTCTCCACTCCAAAGCACTGATGACGATAGAGCAATAAGTGTTAAAAACTCAGGAATTGAAACAAACTCAAAGGAGAAAACACGTTGAAAAAACGGAAGTTCTATAATCATCAGCTGAATTACTACAGAAATAATAATTGCAAGGTTGACATATTTGTTTGAGAAAAAACCAATTTCAAAAACTGATTTCTTAAGCGACCGCATATTGTACAAATTGAACAACTGCGAAAACGCCATAACTATAAATACAGTCGTTCTGGCTTTTTCGATACTTACATCAATAAACCAGAAATAAACGGTTAGTGACAGAACAGTCATAATTCCTGCCATCATAAATAAAAAGGGTAAAACGCTTGAGTTAAGGATTTTTTCATCCTGTCTAACAGGTTTTTCTTTTAGGAGGTCCTTGTGTCCTCTCTCAGTCGCCAATGCTTTATCACAAACACCATCTGTCACAAGGTTTAACCAAAGGATTTGTGTGGCTGTCAGTGCCATGGGCAATCCCATAGCCACAAGAGAAACCAGGGTGGTGATTTCGGCAAAGTTGGTGGTTACTAAAAAGAAACTCGTTTTTCGGGCATTTGAAAACACTATCCTTCCTTCTTCAATGGCATTGACAATGGAAGCAAAATTATCATCGGCAAGTACTACCTGTGAGGATTCACGGGCGACATCGGTGCCCATAATGCCCATTGATACACCAATATCCGCTTTCTTTAGAGCCGGAGCGTCATTCACTCCGTCGCCGGTCATTGCTACTAATTCTCCCATTGCCTGAAGTCTTTCAGCAATGCGAAGCTTGACCGAGGGTGTCAATCGGGCAAAAACTGAAACTTTTGTGATTACTTCATCAAATTCCTTTTCGTCCAGTTGTAGTAATTGCTGCTCAGTTAAGGCAAGCAGTTCTCCTCCATCATTTTCGCCTATAATACCCACAGCTTTGGCAATGGCAATGGCGGTATTTATGTGGTCACCGGTGGCCATAATCACCCTCACACCTGCACTTTTACATTGCAAAACCGCTTCTTTAGTGTTAGGTCTTGGGGGGTCTATCATTCCGGTAAAACCGGAAAATACCAAATCCTTTATGGCATTCTCATCAATCTTTTCCGCCGAATCGGGCATTTTTTTATAGGCCAAACCTATTACCCGCATAGCATCGGCTGACCACGAA
>NZ_JCBCCK010000342.1:0-5341 GCF_059864935.1 Planktosalinus sp. | reverse complement strand
TTAGCCATTCATTGAAGGAGTGTTTATCTTCTTTTGAAAAGGTGAGCGGTTTGTGAACTTCAAGGATTTCTTCTACAGCTTTCTCTTCTACACTTTTTTCAACTTTGCGTTCAAACAAAGCGGGATTTAAAATGGCTTCGGCTTTATCGAGTTCTTTTTTGTCGGTTTCATCCGTTTTTAAAACCGGTTCTACTGCGATTGCTTCGGAAACAGTAGGTTCTGTAAATACATTTGAGGTTATAAATTCAAAAAGCACACTTCTGTCTGAGGTATAAGCCGCTGTTTTTTTTAATTGTTGATTGTACCGATGGCTATTTTGGGTTTTTAAAATTTTCAGGTACAGTGCCTGAGCCGGTTGAAAAAAAGGATAATCTTCAATGAGTTCGCCCAGGGCAACTTGGTGTTGCCCTGAAATTTTTTCAGGATGTTTAAGCAGGTATGTGATTTCTTCTTTGTTCAAAGTCTTACCATCTGGCCAAAGTGGCGTTAAAAACATCTTGTGTGATGCGTTCAAAAATAATGTTTACGGCATCGTCCCGCTGTGAACCCACAAGCTGTGCGGCTCCTGCGTAATCATGATAAAATGAAAAGCGTTGCTCGAGGTCGTTACCGTCGTTTTTAGTGTCAAAAAACCGGACATTTACTGTAATGGTCAACCGGTTTTGGGCTGCTGTATTTTGAGCTGTAGCCGTAATGGGAGCTACATAATATTCTGTAATTTCACCTTCATAGATCAGGTCTCCGTTTTGATTGGTCAAATCAAGGCTTGTTTGATTGACAATGATGTCCTGCAATCGTTGGGTAAACAACCTGTCTAAACCCGGTTCAACAATGAGCGCATTGTTCCTGAAAAAGTTAACCTGAAAAGTTTTGATGTTTGGTGCCACCGAAGCACCGGTAAAGGAGTAAAACCCACAGCTTTGAAAGGTGAATAATGCTATAAAAATAATATAGAATAGGTTTTTTTTCATCTGTTCGTATGAGCCGAAATATATTGCGGCTGTACTTTAATCTAATATCTAATGTCTCAAATCTAATATCTAATGTCTCACGTCTATCTACAATCTGAATTGTTTAATTTTTCTGTAAAGTGTGCGTTCTGATACCCCCAGTTCGTCGGCCGCAGCTTTTCGCCTGCCCTGGTTTTTTTCCAATGCTTTTTTGATCAGCTCCAGTTCTTTGTCTTTGATTGAAAGTGTTTCTTCTTCTTCAATTTCTTCGGCAAAATAGTATTTGTCTTTTGCATTCTCATGATTTTCTGAGTTTTTCACCTCAAGAATTTCAACATCATTTTGAGCGTCGTTTTCGTCAATAATATCAGTCAACTCTTCAAAAGCATCATCTTCCTGTGGGGTATATATTTTTTTGATCAATCCTGAATGTTCTTTTTGCACATTTTTGGCATCACCGCTTTTTAAGAGTTCAAGAGTGAGCTTCTTCAAATCGTTTACATCACGTTGCATATCAAAAAGCACTTTGTAAAGAATTTCCCTTTCAGAGCCAAAATCGCTTCCCGATTTTTTTGAACCCACGACTGCCGGAAGGTTGCGACCCATATCGGGCAAATAATTCTTCAGGGTACTTGCAGTGATTTCCCTGTTTTGTTCCAAAACGGAAATTTGTTCAGCCACATTGCGCAGTTGCCTGATGTTTCCGCTCCAGCGGTACTTTAAAAGCAAATTTGTGGCCTCATCATTTACCCTGATGGTGGGCATTTTGTATTTCTGCGCAAAATCTGCTGCAAATTTTCTGAATAAGAGATGGATGTCTTCTTCGCGTTCGCGCAGAGGAGGCAGGTGAATATCAACCGTGCTAAGGCGATAGTACAAGTCTTCCCTGAATTTTCCCTCATTAATGGCTTCTGACATGTTTGCGTTTGTTGCGGCTACTATGCGCACATCGGTTTTTTGTGATTTTGACGAACCCACTTTCAGGAATTCGCCGTTTTCTAAAACCCTTAGTAAACGTACCTGAGTGGGAAGCGGTAGTTCGCCCACTTCATCCAGAAAGATAGTGCCACCGTCGGCCACTTCAAAATAACCGCTTCGGGTTTGGGTTGCTCCGGTAAAAGAACCTTTCTCGTGTCCAAAAAGCTCACTGTCAATGGTTCCTTCAGGAATAGCCCCACAGTTTACAGCGATGTATTTTCCGTGTTTTCTGTGCGAAAGTGAGTGAATGATTTTTGGGATACTTTCTTTTCCAACCCCACTTTCACCGGTAACCAATACCGAAATATCTGTAGGTGCTACCTGAATGGCTTTTTCTATGGCACGATTGAGTTTTTCATTGTTGCCAATGATTCCGAAACGTTGTTTTATTGCTTGTACACTTTCCATGAGCCCCCTCCAACTCCCCCAAAGGGGGAGGGTTTTTTATAATTCGTTTTAATAAATAAAAACATTCACTTTTTTAATTTTTATAAATCTAATTTTTAAGATTTAAAAAGCCCCTCCTCTGGAGGGGTTGGGGAGGCTTCCACCGCTTCCCCAATCAGTGTTGTACTCGTGCAATCTGTAATTTTAACCATTACAAAATCGCCTACTTTATAATTTTCTTTCGGGAAAACCGCCACGGTGTTTTGCGGAATGCGCCCGCTCCATTCATTTTCGTTGCGCTTGGAGGTTTTTTCAATCAAAACTTCAACTGTTTTGCCCACAAATTGTTTGGTTCTGTATGCACTGTGTTTTTGTTGCACTTCCACAATTTCCTGCAAGCGTCTTTTTTTGGTTTCTTCGGGAATGTCGTCTTCCAGTTTTCTGGCGGCGAGTGTTCCCGGGCGTTCAGAATACATAAACATAAACCCGAAATCATATTTCACATATTCCATCAGGCTCAAAGTATCTTGGTGGTCTTCTTCGGTTTCTGTCGGGAAGCCGGAGATGATGTCTTGTGAGATTCCGCAATCGGGGATCATTGCTTTAATGTTGTCAATGAGTTGCATATACTCTTCACGGGTGTGCTGGCGGTTCATTTCTTTCAAAATACGTGTGCTTCCGCTTTGAACCGGCAGGTGAATGTAGTTGCAAATGTTTTGGTATTTGGCCATGGTTTCAATCACGTCCATCGTCATATCCTGCGGATTGGATGTAGAAAACCTGAAACGCATTTTGGGTTGGGCTTCCGCTACAAGCGAAAGTAAACCGGCAAAGTTAGTAGCTGTGGCTTTTTGCATATCGCTGGCTTTTTCAAAATCTTTTTTGAGTCCGCCGCCATACCACAGGTAGCTGTCCACATTTTGACCCAGCAAGGTCACTTCTTTAAATCCTTTTTCTGCCAAATCATTGACTTCTTCTAAAATACTTTGCGGGTCGCGGCTGCGTTCGCGACCACGTGTGAAAGGCACCACACAAAAGGTGCACATATTGTCGCACCCCCGGGTGATGGAAACAAAAGCGGTCACACCATTGCTTTGAAGTCTTACGGGCGAAATGTCTCCATAAGTTTCATCTTTGGAAAGGATGACGTTAATGGCGTTTCGGCCTTCTTCCACTTCGCTCAGGAGGTTTGGTAAATCTTTATAGGCATCCGGCCCAACAACCAGGTCAACTATTTTTTCTTCTTCCAGAAACTTGTTTTTGAGACGTTCGGCCATACAGCCCAGTACGCCCACTTTCATATTGGGGTTGTTGTTGCGTTTTACGGCATTGTATTTTTCTAAACGTTTTCTAACTGTTTGTTCGGCTTTATCGCGAATGGAGCAGGTGTTTACCAAAACCAAATCGGCATCCTCAAGATTATTGGTGGTGTTGTAACCGTTTTCGGCTAGTATGGATGCCACAATCTCGCTGTCGCTAAAATTCATCTGGCAACCATAGCTTTCAATAAACAGCTTTTTGTTGTTCCCATCTACATTATCCAAAACAAGCTGAGTGCCTTGTTTTTTCTCATCAATTATTTTCTCCATAAAATAGTACTGTAAAAATAAGTCTGCAAAGATACAATTTTAAATAGAATTGTGACAAATTGGCAGAGTTAAATGTATTAAAAAGTAATGGGATTTTTTGCTAAAATGTTGTGTATAAAAAAAATCACATACTTTTGCAATTCCCGCAAAGGTGGGAAACTCGTAATTCAAACTTGCAAACTAGTTTTATTTTGGTAATGTTTACGAGTAATAATTAACTTTAAAAAATGAGATTCCCGCCTTCGCGGGAATAGGAAATATGGCAAAAAACTTAGTAATTGTAGAGTCACCGGCAAAGGCAAAAACCATTGAAAAATTCCTTGGAAATGATTTTAAGGTGGAATCCAGTTTTGGACACATCGCCGATTTGCCTTCCAAAGAACTCGCCGTTGATGTTGATGGGGATTTCAAACCAAAATACATAGTCCCCAGGGATAAAAAAGCGTTGGTAAAAAACCTGAAGTCCCTTGCCGATAAAGCCGAAATGGTCTGGCTGGCAAGTGATGAGGACCGTGAGGGAGAAGCCATTGCCTGGCATTTGGCTGAGGAATTAAAGCTGGATGACGCAAAAATCAAGCGCATCGTTTTTCACGAAATCACCAAAAATGCAATCCTCAAAGCGATTGAAAATCCGCGTAAAATAGATCTGAATCTCGTCAATGCCCAGCAAGCCAGAAGGGTTTTAGACCGTCTGGTGGGCTACGAACTTTCACCGGTATTGTGGAAAAAAGTGAAAGGCGGACTTTCTGCCGGCCGTGTACAATCAGTTTCTGTTCGGTTGATAGTTGAGCGTGAACGAGAAATTCAGGGCTTTTCTACCGAAGCGTCTTTTAGAATTGATGCTGAGTTTGTGACAGAAGAAGGAAAAACCTTTAAGGCAAAGCTTCCCAAAAACATTGAAACACTTGAGGAAGCCAAGGCTTTTTTAGAAAAAAATATAGGAGCTTCCTTTAAAGTTTCCGAACTCACCAAAAAACCGGCAAAAAAGTATCCGGCGGCACCATTTACCACTTCAACCTTACAGCAGGAAGCTTCCAGAAAATTGTATTTTCCGGTTGCTAAAACCATGAACGTGGCACAACGCCTTTATGAAGCGGGTTTGATTACCTATATGAGAACCGATAGTGTCAACCTTTCAGATGAAGCCAGAAATGCTGCCAAAGCTGAAATTATTTCTGAATTTGGTGAAAAATACAGTGAACCCAGAAACTTCAAAGGAAAATCAAAAGGTGCCCAGGAAGCCCATGAGGCCATAAGGCCCACCGATATTTCTGTGCACTCCATTGATTTGGAAAGGGACCAGTCACGTTTGTATGAATTGATTTGGAAACGCACCATCGCTTCTCAAATGAGCGAAGCACGATTGGAGCGAACCAATGTGCGCATTGCAGCTTCCACACATAACAATGAGTTTACCGCCAATGGCGAAATGATAAA
>NZ_JCBCCK010000076.1:0-10268 GCF_059864935.1 Planktosalinus sp. | reverse complement strand
ATCGTGTTACTGGGAGCATTTAAGAATTCCACTTTTGTCATATCAACTCCATTTGAACTCAAAAAACTTTGAACAGTGCTTTGGTTTTCAGTAGTGATCTAAACCTTGCACTCTTCAACCGCGGCCTGAACAACCTGAAGTAAAATGTCCTGAAATGTACTGGTCCAGCGAATGACGAGATATTCAATTTCTTCCCACTCTGCCGCAGTTCTTACAGGCAGGGTTGGTGGCGGGGTAATGCTATTGCTTTTAAATTGAAACCCGGCAACTATACCTTTTTCATATTCAGTTAATCCTTTAGGTAAAAAGGGTCCCTCCTGTGCGTTTATTTGAAAAGTAAATGATATCACAAAAGAAAAAAACAGAACGGGTAGAAACTTTTTCATAGGATATTAAAATGGAATATTTTTAGTCAAGTGCATTTTTGGTCACATAGATTTTCCAGCCAAGGATTAAAAGCTGCCACTTTTTGGCTTTACTTAAATCAAGTCTTTGCCTGGAAAAACTTGGCAGTATGAGTTTATTGACTTTTGCTAAGGTTCTGAAAAATGCTTTTTTCACGCTAACAAGGTACAAAATTTCAATAATTTATAGCAAACAAAAAAACCCTCCACTTCGTAAAGAGGAGAGTTTTAATAAATTATATGGTCTGTAGCTTATAAAGAAGCTACGTGTTTAGCAAGCTGTGATTTTAAATTGGCCGCTTTATTATCGTGGATAATATTCTTCTTGGCCAATTTATCAATCATGGAAACAACTTCAGGATACATTTTTTGTGCTTCTTCCTTACTTTCTGTTTCTTTCAGCTTTTTAATCACCGATCTGGTTGATTTGTGCTGATATCTGTTGCGAACACGTTTTACCTCGCTGTTTCTGATTCTCTTTAACGCTGACTTGTGATTTGCCATTTGTTTTTTCTTAAATTGTAACTCTTGTTATTTTGTAGTCCGTAGGGGAATCGAACCCCTGTTACCAGGATGAAAACCTGGCGTCCTAACCCCTAGACGAACGGACCATTGGTTAAGCTATTTTTTGGCTTCCACCAAAAAACTCCATCATTTCAAATTTTTGTAGTCCGTAGGGGAATCGAACCCCTGTTACCAGGATGAAAACCTGGCGTCCTAACCCCTAGACGAACGGACCATGCATCTTTTATTGCGGTTGCAAAAATACAACAATTTTTGAATGTCGCAATTTGTTGGGATAATTTTTTATTTTATTTAATACGCCTTCGCGAAAAGCACCCTTTTTACTGATGGTTTGCCGCTAAAGACACATACTCCGTCTTCGTTTTTCACGTCAAGTGGAATACATCTGATTGTAGCTTTTGTCAGGTTTTTGATCTGCTCTTCAGTTTCCGGAGTACCGTCCCAATGTGCACTTAAAAATCCGCCCTTGGTTTCCAACACTTTTTTGAACTCTTCAAAGGTATTTACTTCAGTGATGCTTTCATTTCTATACTTAAGTGCTTTATCAAAAAGATTTTTCTGAATTTCCACAAGCAAAGTCTTCACTTTTTCGGCTATGACTTCCCTGGCGACTATCTCCTTACTCAACAAATCCCTTCTGGCCACTTCAACTGATTTGTTTTCCAGGTCTTTTGGACCAATGGCAATTCTAAGGGGCACTCCTTTTAACTCATATTCATTGAATTTCCACCCGGGTTTAAATGTATCCCTTTTGTCAAATTTAACTCTTATGCCTTTTTCCCTTAATTCTTTTAAGATTATTTCAGCTTCATTACAAACCGCAGTATATTCTTCGTCACTTCTATAAATAGGAACAATCACAACCTGGTCTGGTGCAAGGTTTGGGGGTATGACCAAGCCATTATCATCACTGTGCGTCATTACTAAAGCACCCATCAGACGGGTGGAAACTCCCCATGAAGTTGCCCAAACATAATCAAGTTTTCCATCCTGTGCCGCAAATTTCACATCAAAAGCTTTGGCAAAATTTTGGCCCAAAAAATGAGATGTTCCTGCCTGAAGTGCTTTTCCATCCTGCATCAGGGCTTCAATACAATAAGTTTCCAAAGCTCCGGCAAAACGTTCGCTTTCGGTTTTGGTTCCTTTGATAACCGGAATAGCCATAAAATTTTCGGCAAAATCAGCATACACATGCATCATTTGCTCGGCTTCCTCAATGGCTTCTTGCTTGGTGGCGTGTGCCGTGTGGCCTTCCTGCCATAAAAACTCAGCAGTTCTCAGAAACAGCCGGGTGCGCATTTCCCAGCGAACCACATTGGCCCATTGGTTGATGAGTAAAGGCAAATCCCTGTATGATTGTATCCATTTTCGATAAGTGTCCCAGATGATGGTTTCTGAGGTGGGCCTTACAATCAATTCTTCTTCAAGTTTGGCTTCGGGATCAACAATGATTCCGCTGCCGTCCTCTGCATTTTTCAATCGGTAGTGAGTAACCACGGCGCATTCTTTTGCAAAACCATCAACATGACTGGCTTCCTTACTAAAATAGGACTTTGGGATAAACAGCGGGAAATAAGCGTTTTGATGGCCGGTTTCCTTAAACATTCGGTCAAGCTCAGCTTGCATTTTTTCCCAAATGGCATAGCCATAAGGTTTGATGACCATACACCCTCTTACTCCCGAGTTTTCGGCCAAATCTGCCTTGACAACCAGCTCATTGTACCATTTTGAATAGTCTTCTTCCCGTTTAGTTAAATGTTTTCCCATACCTTTAGATTGGCATAAATATTGTGTTAAATCTGTTAAAGTACTCTTTGCATTGTGCAAAACTACTTAAATTTATAGTGTTGAACAATTAAAAACAATTGTTATGAAAAGTTATTTTACATACCATTATATTAATAAATTTCTTGCTGTGAGCATACTTGCAGTGATATTGTCGTCCTGTGGCACCTCAAGAGACAGAGTCAATCAGGACAATGATGGTATCTACAGTTCTTCTAATGCCGTTGCCGTTACATCAGAAGAAGATGAAGGTCAAGAAGCTGACAACAGAAATTACTACAAGCAATACTTCCAAACCAAATCACAGGTTTATGCCAATGAACCTGAGGGCGACATCATATTTACCGATGTTGAGGGCTATACATCTGTAAATGCTTATGTTGACGAAGACGGATATATCCACGAAGAAGAAATACATTACGATGAGCCATATGGTCCCTGGGGTGAAACTTCTGAAATAACAATAAATGTTTACAACAATCCCGGCTGGGGGTATTACGGTTACTGGCACAGACCATTGTGGTGGTACAGAAGCGGTTGGGGAATTAGTTACTGGCACTCTTGGGGCGGCTATTATGGTCCTTCCTGGGGCTGGGGTTACCCATACTACTGGGGTGGTTGGGGTTATCCTTATTATGCACATCCGGGCTACTATTACAACCCATATTATGGAGGCTACAGCAATTATGTGGCTTACAACCGTGGCAGAAGAAATACAGATTATAATCCAGGCAGATCTGCAACAAGATCTGTAAACAGGGAAAATATTACCAGATCCAATAGGTCAAATGAAGGCAGGTATTCCCGCAGTGAAGTTGAAAGAAGAATCAATAACAGTAGAAATGCTCAATCCCGAGATGTAAGAGGTGTTCCTACCAGAACAGACCAAACAAGGCCTGTTCAGCAAAGAAACACCCGACAGAGGGGGATTAATAACCAAAGAAATAACCCGACGCCCAACACGACACGCCCTAATACAAATACCCGAAATTCCGGAAACGTTAACCGTAGTGGAGGTGGCTCCAATGTAAGGTCTTCCGGTGGAACCGGAGTAAGAAGTGGTGGTGGCGCCACCCGTAGTAGTGGTGGTGGTAGAGGTGGCAGAGGTTAAAATTCATTTTTGTTTCACGAAATTTAATATTAAACATGAAAAGATGTTTTCTCTTAATCATAGTTATTGTTTTTGCTCAGAATTTATCATCACAAAGTATCATTGACGCTTTAAGGTACAGCACAGATGGCCTTCACGGAACAGCGAGGTTCAGCGGAATGGGCGGTGCATTTGGAGCCCTTGGTGGCGATTTATCTGCAGTACAACTCAATCCTGCAGGTTCTGCAGTTTTTCTGAACAGTACAGCAAGTGTGACCTTATCATTGCTTGACAAAAAAAATGAAACCAATTATTTTGATACTTATAACAGAAATTTCAATTCTGATTTGAGTTTTAATCAAGCCGGTGTTGTTTTTGTTTTTGATAATTTTGAAGAGGATGCCTTCTGGAGAAAGTTTACACTGGGTCTTAACTTTGATGTGAAAAAGAATTTTGATGACGGATATTTTGCTTCCGGACAGAGTACAAACTCCATTGACAGCTACTTTCTTGGCTATGCACAAGGCGTCCAGTTCAATCTTTTAGAGTTACAGGCAGGAGAAACCATTTCCAGCCTCTACAGATTTCTCGGAGAAAATCAAGGCTTTGGGGCACAACAAGCTTTTTTAGGATACCAATCTTACATCATTGACCCTGTAGATTTTGATAACCCTAACAATACTTCATACGTTTCAAACGTGGCTCCGGGCACTTACAATCAGGAATATGGATTTTCTTCTTCGGGTTACAATGCAAAAGCGACCATAAACATAGGAATGCAAATTAAAGACAATCTGTATGTGGGTGCTAACTTCAATTCTCACATTATCGAATACAGGGAATCCACTTACTTTTATGAACAAAACACCAATACAGATAGTTTTATCAACGAGATTGGTTTTAGAAACAATCTGGCTGTTCTTGGTGACGGCTTTTCAGCCCAACTTGGTTTTATTTCAAGACCAACTGATTTTTTTAGAGTTGGGATTACTTATGACACCCCCACCTGGCACACCATAACAGAAGAAACCACACAACGAATCAGTACCGTTAGAACGGAAGAAAACCAACAAATTACTGAAACTATCAGACCCAATATCATCAATCTTTATGAAGATTATACTTTAAAAACACCCGGAAAGTTGACTGGTAGTGTGGCCTATTTATTTGGCAGTGATGGTTTGATCAGTATTGATTATACTTATAAAGATTATTCGAACATTCGTTTTCGCCCATCAGGAATTGTTGCATTTAATACAGAAAATACAAGAATTAGCAATGCGCTGAAGGCTGCATCCTCCGTCAGAATCGGCGGTGAATACAGAATTGACCAAATGAGCTTAAGAGGAGGTCTGCAATTTGAGGAAAGTCCTTATAATGATACCGAAATGATGGGAGACATGAAAGGATTTTCATTGGGGTTCGGTTATAGTTTTGGGGATTTCAGGTTAGATTTAGCTTACGCTCGAACAGAACAACAAAGAAAACATCAGTTTTATACAAACAGCGCATTCTCAAATGCTACTTCAATTAAAAGCACCGAAAATTTCGTGGCGTTAACCGCAAATTTTGGTTTTTAATTTAAAAAAAACTAAATTGAAAGAGGCTATCTTTTAAAGTGGTCTCTTTTTTTGTTTATGGATGTTTTAGAAGCGTTTAATATCTATGGTCTGTTAATTTTAAAATTAATATGAAAACCAAAGTTTAAAAGCGTTAAAATATCAAAAATGCCATTTCACAATCTTATCAAGAATAACTATCTTTGCAAACTATCCGCCGGAGGCGGATTGAATTTTAAAACTATGGGATTAGAAAAACACTTAAAAAAGCTTGAAGAAATTGGCGACAGCCACATTGGCACTTCAAGTGACACACCTTTACGCAATGACGCTTTTAAATTGAGTGACCTTGAAAAAATCGCACTTATAAAGGAAGATGTAAAACATATTATGGAAACCTTAGGCCTTGACCTCAATGACGACAGCCTTCAAGGAACCCCAAATCGTGTGGCTAAAATGTTTGTCAACGAAATTTTCGGCGGGCTTCACCCCGACAGGAGACCAAAAGCCTCCACTTTTGACAACAAATACAAATATGGAGAGATGCTGGTTGAAAAAAACATCACTGTCTATTCTTCCTGTGAACACCATTTACTGCCCATCGTGGGAAAAGCACACGTGGCTTATATTTCATCAGGAGCAGTGATTGGCCTTTCTAAAATGAACCGTATTGTGGATTATTATGCCAAAAGACCACAAGTCCAAGAGCGACTTACCATTCAAGTCGTTAAAGAATTACAAAAAGCTTTAAATACTGAAGATGTCGCCTGTGTCATTGATGCCAAACATTTATGTGTTAACTCCAGAGGAATCAGAGATATTGACAGTAGCACAGTCACCTCAGAGTTTGGAGGCAAGTTTAAGGAAGCCGCTGTAAGAAGGGAATTTTTGGATTATATTCAAATGGGAACGGAGTTTTAGGGGGTGCTGGATGACGGATGACCGATGACGGATGACCGATGACGGGTGGTGATAAAAAAAAATGACGGATGACCGATGACCGATGACGGGTGGTGATGAAAAATGATGGGTGACCGATTACGGGTGACCGATGACGGATGATGAAAAACGAAAGTTTTAGAATTCTTGAATTAATAACGCTTTTAAATTGCAGTCACTATGGAATCTAAATTTAAATTTGAGAAATTGGTTATTTGGCAAAAAGCGATGGATTTTGGTGAAGACATCAATCTAATTTCTGAGAAATTTCATAAGAAAGAACTTTACAATTTAAGTACGCAAATATGCAGGGCAGCAGACTCAATTGCACTTAACATTTCTGAAGGGAGCATTGGTCAATCAAATGCAGAGCAAAAAAAATTCACTGGTTATGCCATTCGTTCTTTAGCTGAAACTATAACCTGTCTACACAAGGCTTTGAGAAGAAAATACATCAGTCAAGACGAATTTAAAACATTATATGACGAGTCATTCCATCTGATGAATATGTTAATTAAATTTAAAAATACAATCAAATAAAACCCCGTCATCGGTCTTCCGTCAACGGCCCTAACATCATTATGGAATTATATAAAAACCAACAACTGCAGATTTACAATTCCATTTCAAAAAAGAAAGAGACCTTCACACCCATTCACGAAGGTGCAATTGGTATGTATGTCTGCGGCCCAACAGTTTACAGTAATGTGCATTTAGGAAATTGCCGGACGTTTCTTTCGTTTGATTTGGTTTTTCGCTACCTAAAACATCTGGGGTATAAAATGCGCTATGTGCGAAATATCACCGATGCCGGTCACCTAGAAAATGATGCCGACAGCGGTGAAGACCGCATTGCCAAAAAAGCACGCATTGAACAAATTGAACCTATGGAAGTGGTGCAACGTTATACGGTTGATTTTCACAACACCATGGCGAAATTTAATGCCCATCCACCCAGTATTGAGCCAACAGCTACAGGCCATATCATAGAACAAATAGAGATTATAGAAGAAATACTTAAAAAAGGTTTTGCTTATGAGCGAAATGGCTCTGTGTATTTTGATGTGATAAAGTTTAACGAAACCCATCATTACGGAAAATTAAGCGGAAGAAATCTTGAAGATATGATTGCCAACACCCGCGAACTTGACGGGCAAAGCGACAAAAAGAATCCGCAGGATTTTGCCCTTTGGAAGAAGGCAGAACCCCAACACATTATGCGCTGGCCCTCTCCCTGGAGCGATGGTTTTCCCGGCTGGCATTTAGAGTGTACTGCGATGAGCACCAAATATCTGGGTGAACAGTTTGACATTCACGGAGGCGGTATGGATTTAAAGTTTCCGCATCACGAATGTGAAATTGCCCAATCTGAAGCTTATTGCGAAAAAACACCGGTCAACTATTGGATGCACGCCAATATGCTTACCCTTAACGGACAAAAAATGGCCAAGTCAACCGGGAATAATATTTTACCCGATGAAATTTTCAATGGCGATAACAATATTCTCTCCAAGCCGTTCTCCCCTTCTGTGGTGAAATTTTTTATGTATCAGGCGCATTACCGAAGCATACTCGACTTTTCAAACGAGGCACTTGAGGCAGCCGAAAAAGGCTACTATCGCCTGATGGATGCCATCAAACACATTGATATTCTCCCCGCCGGCAATCAATCTTCTTTTGATGTCGATGCCTGGAAACAGTCTTGCTATGATGCCATGAATGATGATTTCAACAGTCCCATTCTCATTGCTCAATTGTTTGAGGCTACAAAATTTATCAATTCTGTAAAAGACGGAAATGCCACTATTTCCACTACAGATTTAAATACTTTAAAAGTAACCATCCTTGCTTTTGTGTTTGATGTTTTGGGCATCAAGGAAGAATCCACATCAGACACCAACACAAAAAAACTGAGTGATACCGTTGATTTATTGATCAAACTGAGAAATGAAGCCCGCGCCAAAAAAGATTTTGCCACCAGTGATCAAATCAGGGATGAACTGGCTGCTATCGGGATTCAATTGAAAGACGGTAAAGACGGGACTACTTTTAGTTTGTGAGTAGTGAGATGTAAGAAATTTGACGCTCTGAATTTGAAGAAGCACTTGCTTTAGTTGTACCACAGAGAGACACAAAGGAGACACAGAGTTTCACGGAGGTGAGTCTTTGAGTTGGTGAGTGGTGAGTGGTGAGAAAATTACTATTTCATTTGTTGACACCTCTTTATACCAACACATATCTCAATATCAACAAATTGATTACATTTGAAATACTATGCCAACAAGCAACGAAAAAAAAGCTCAAGTTTGTTTTCTGACAGTTGTCTTATATTCATTATTGACAGCGGTCTACATTCAAATTGAAAACTACGAATTTGATATTCTGCTATTTTTCACAACTATCCCTTTCTTAATCTATATTGTATTTTTTTGGATACAAAACCCTGTTTTCCGAAAAATATTTATTTCCCTTGAAGGAATATATGTGCTGATATTATTTTTTGTGGTTTTAACTTTAAGCAATTACAAGGCCGGCGAATATTTACTTGAATTATTTTTATTAATCTCCCATACCTTTGCAAGGCTATATAGTTTATTCATTGTTTCCAAGTCTAAACACCCTCTTTTAAAAGCAATTATTATATCGTTAATAGTAAGTTTTAGCCTCTATTTTTACGGTACTACCGAGTATTTGAGAATAATGTAAACTATGAAGATAATATCCCGATTTTTTATAGCCATCATCAATTTTTACCAGAAATTTATTTCTCCTCTTACACCTGCAACCTGCAGATACCAACCCACCTGCTCCCATTACAGCAAAGAGGCTCTTCAAAAACACGGACTTTTAAAAGGCGGTAAACTGGCCATAAAAAGAATTTTTAGTTGTCATCCCTGGGGTGGCAGAGGTTATGACCCGGTGCCGTGAGTTTTTAGACTATGGATATTTTAATTTAAAATAAGAATAATGTCTATATTGCATAATATTTGTTCGTTATGCCAAGACTATTACTTTCTTTTATAGCAATTTGCTTTTCTTTTTTTGTTCATGGGCAGTGCCCTACTGGTCCATTGACTTTTACAACACAGGCACAACTTGACAGTTTTATAATTAATTATCCTAATTGTACTACCATTCAAGGAGGTATTTCTTCTGGTGTGACGATAAGCGGGGCTGATATAATCGATTTGAGTCCATTGTCAAATATTATAAGCATTCAAAATGGAGGTCTATCAATTTCTAATAATCCTTTACTAACCAATTTATTAGGATTAGAAAATTTAACCACAATCACTTTCGGTAATTTTACAATAAAGGATAATCCACAATTGACTAGTATATCAGGATTATCAGGATTAACTGGAAGCGTAGGATATTCAATTGAAATAATTAATAACCCTCTGTTGCTATCTTTGCAAGGTTTAGAAAATGTAACTAATCCCGGAGATGATGATTTACACATTGAAAACAATGCTTCTCTTGTAAATCTTTCAGGTTTAGATAATATAACTTTTGCAGATGATGTTATTATCAAAAACAACAATAATTTAGTTTCTTTAGTAGGATTAGGGAGCTTTGAAAGTACTGGAACTATAAATATTCGTGAAAATGATGCACTTGTAACTTTAAATGGTTTGAACTCAATTTCAACTATCCATAGTTTATATATTGAGGATAATCTTATCCTTGATGATATTTCAGCCCTTGAAAATGTATTTTATGATAGCGGAGATAAAATAATTTCCGGAAACCCCCAATTAGCAGTTTGTAGTTATTTAAATCTATGTACTTATTATCTTTCAGAACAACCAAATAGTTTTTATAGTTTTGTAATTCAGAATAACGCTATCGGCTGTAATTCAATTGCAGAATTTAAAACAGGATGCCATCCATACTGCCCCACTGAATTAACTTTTTATGCACAAACGAGTATAGATTCACTTGTTTCAGTTTTTCCAAATTGTT
>NZ_JCBCCK010000326.1:0-2413 GCF_059864935.1 Planktosalinus sp. | reverse complement strand
CAAAGCCAAAACCCCGATTATCAATGCGGTTTATGACATACTTTACGAAAACAAAAACCCCAAAAAAGTGTTTAAAAAGTTGACGGAGAAGTTGGATTAATTTGTATTGTAAGCATTTGATTTCTAAATAATTTGTAAATTTGAATCATTACCTACACTTATTAAATACACTTGAGCAAAAAAATCAAGTTAGGCAATGAAAAAAATAATATTCTCTTTTCTGTTTTTCATTTTTTCTCTTAACTTTTTTGGTCAAGAAATTTATTTATTCAACTCTGACTCCTTGTATATTAAAGTAAGATCTACTCAAAGTAAATTTCTTTTTAAATATTTAAACGAAGAAAAAGTAGATGTTTGTAGTTTCAAAGAAGGAGATACAATTATTCTAAAAGCAATTTCAAATATTTCAACTTTTTATGCAGAATATAATGGATGTTATGGATTTATAAGTGATTTTCATTTTGAATCAAACGATAATGTTAGAGAAATCAAACAATTATATTTAAATAACTATGATTCCATAAGAAGTGTTGAAGTTCAAAAAAAAGATGAAAGAGAAAAAATGTTACTGGAAGAAGAGCTTTTAAGCTTTAGAAATAAATGTGAATACGAATCGAATAAAACAGATACTTTTACTGGAAAGAAGATTAGGGAAATCATATACTACGATATAACCGACGATTTAAATTTTTTGAGAATGAAACTTGAAAAAAACGGCAATGATTTCTACTTAAAAATCTTAACTTTTCATGATTTAGGATGCTCCAGTCCATTTAGTC
The DNA here is from genome assembly GCF_059864935.1 of Planktosalinus sp. Classification (NCBI taxonomy): domain Bacteria; kingdom Pseudomonadati; phylum Bacteroidota; class Flavobacteriia; order Flavobacteriales; family Flavobacteriaceae; genus Planktosalinus; species Planktosalinus sp. Next base: position 1,634 of record NZ_JCBCCK010000326.1, on the reverse strand, counting down.
ATAATCAATCTAAAGCATTGATAAAACTAGAAAATGATAAAATTATTTCCTTTTTTCATCGAGGAAATTTAAATTGTTCTAGTTTTTACTTAGTCGCAAGGATTACACCCTCAGAAATTAATGAATTAAAAAAATCAAAAATTAAAGCTATTAGGTTAGAAGGCACAAAATATTATAGAGACTTTGAAGAGATAGTATACCCAACATTTTTTCAGGATAAGTTAACGTGTATACTTTAAAATTAATCTACGGGAATTAATCAGCCAACACCCCTTCACCCTCCAACAAAGGGATTGCACTTAAATTTTCATCTTTTATGCTGTAAGGTTCAAAAACAAAAGTGCGGTCATACAGTTTGCCATTTGCAAAAAAACTAAGTAGAAATTCGTTTTTAAATGGCAGCACTTCTTCAGCGATAAATTCTACTTTTCGGTATGTTTTGGGTTCTAAAATTCCTAACCCATGACGCAAGGTAGCAGTTTTTCTATCACCGTCACTACCTCGGGAAACCACTATGGTGACTTCCATTGTCAGGTTGCTGTTGTTGATGAGGTAAATGTTCCAGCTTTGGTTTAAAAAGGCTTCATCCCACTCTTTGACAGCAGCGATGTGAATGTTTTTAACTTCGGGAAATTCAATATCCTTTCGCATAATCACTTAAATCTTTTGTCCTTTTCAGTATGCATATAGAAAAGATTCCCCCTTCGGGGGTTAGGGAGCTAATTTACAGTGCACTTTTAAACTGCTCTAAAAAACGCAGGTCGTTTTCATAAAACATTCTAATGTCGCCTATTTGGTATAACAACATGGCAATGCGCTCGATACCCATTCCAAAAGCAAAGCCTGTGTAGGTCTCCGGGTCAATACCGCAGTTTTTCAACACATTGGGGTCCACCATACCACAGCCCATAATTTCGAGCCAACCAGTTCCTTTGGTGATGCGGTAATCGGTTTCTGTTTCAAGTCCCCAGTAAATGTCCACTTCGGCGCTGGGCTCCGTAAAGGGGAAGTATGATGGGCGTAATCTGATTTTAGATTTGCCGAACATTTCGGTGCAGAAGTAAATCAAGGTTTGTTTTAAATCGGCAAATGAAACGTCTTTGTCAATATAAAGTCCTTCCACCTGATGAAAAATACAGTGTGAACGGGCTGAAACGGCTTCGTTTCTAAACACCCTTCCGGGGGAAATGGTGCGAATGGGCGGTTTGTTGTTTTCCATATAACGCACCTGAACCGATGATGTGTGGGTGCGCAAAAGTATGTCCGGGTTGGTTTGAATAAAGAAGGTGTCCTGCATATCGCGTGCGGGATGATACTCCGGCAAGTTCAACGCAGTAAAGTTGTGCCAGTCGTCTTCTATTTCGGGACCTTCAGAAACATTGAAGCCAATACGTGAAAACACTTCGATGATTTGGTTTTTTACTATGGAAATGGGATGTCTCCCACCAAAGGTGATGGGGTCTCCCGGACGGGTTAAATCACCATAAATTCCCTTTTGAACCTCTTTGGCCTGGAGCTCGCTTTTCAGGGCATCCACTTTTTCCTGAGCAATTTGTTTCAGGGTGTTGATTGCTTGTCCAAAATCCTTTTTTTGGTCGTTGGGCACTTCTTTAAACGCAGTAAAAAAGTCGTTG
>NZ_JCBCCK010000069.1:0-3042 GCF_059864935.1 Planktosalinus sp. | reverse complement strand
TTTTCTCAAAAACTCACTGACTCACAAACTACTCACCTCTACCCACTCACTACCATCCTTCAGAAAACTTTCGGATGGCGAGGCTAACTTACTAAATACACTGCATCTTCCCCTTCATTTTCCTTCCAGCACACTTTTACTTTTTCTTCATTGATAGCGTCCACTTGTCTTCCACGGTAATCGGGTTGAATGGGCAAATGACGGCTGAACCTTCTGTCGATAAGTGTAAGTAATTCGATACCTTTTGGTCTTCCAAAGGATTGTATAGCTGTTAATGCAGCACGAATGCTCCTTCCTGTGTAAAGCACATCGTCTATAAGTACTACATTTTTATCTTCCACCAGAAAATCGATATGGGTTTTATTGGCTTCAAGAGATTTTCCGCCCCTTCTGAAGTCATCCCTGAAAAAGGTGATGTCGAGGTAGCCCAGCTGAATGCCTTTGATCTTGTAATCGTTTTCAAGTATGGATTTAATACGATTGGCCAAAAAAGAACCACGGGGTTGCAGTCCGATTAAAACCGTATTTTCAAATGTATCGTGATTTTCAATGAGATGGCAGGCTAAGCGATGAAGTGCTATATAAACTTCTTTTTCGTTAAGCAACACTTTTTGACTCATGAAGGCGGAGATTTACTGTTGACAAAAGTACATAAAAATATTTCAAACTTCCTTTTTGAATTTTAGATATCTCACAAATAAAAAAGGCCGCCCTAACGGACAGCCTTTTCTTATGATTGATAAAAGTGAAGAATTACTTCTTACCTTCCATCTTGTCTTTGATTTGCTGTAATTTTTCGTTGGCATCACCCAAAGTTGGCTTAGCTTCAGCAGCTGAATCAGCTTGCTTTTTCACGGCTTCCTTAAGGATTTTTGCTTCCTCTTCTCTAAAAATTACAGTGTGGGAAGCTACCACTCTCTTGAATTCTTTGTTGAATTCAATGATTTGGAATTCTGCCTCTTCATTTTTGCCCAATTTGCTTCCGTCTTCTTTTTCAAGGTGACGAGCAGGAACAAACGCTACTACATCTTCGTTAAACTCAACAGTTGCACCTTTGTCAACCAGTTCAGTTACTTTTGCAGTGTGCTTGGTTCCAAGCGCAAATTCTTTTTCATATTTATCCCAGGGATTGGTCTCAGTTTGTTTATGACCTAAGCTCAACTTGCGTCCTTCAACGTCAAGTTCAAGTACAACCACTTCCAGCGTGTCACCAACGTTGGTAAACTCACTTGGGTGCTTGATTTTCTTGGTCCACGAAAGGTCTGAAATGTAGATCAACCCGTCGATTCCTTCTTCAAGTTCAACAAACACACCAAAGTTGGTAAAGTTTTTCACCACTCCTTTGTGTCTTGAACCAACAGGGAATTTGTTGGTAATATCTGTCCATGGGTCTGGAGTCAATTGCTTGATGCCCAAAGACATTTTACGCTCTTCCCTGTCTAAAGTAAGGATAACAGCTTCCACTTCATCACCCACATTTACGAAATCCTGAGCGCTTCTCAAATGAGTAGACCAAGACATTTCGCTTACGTGAATTAAACCTTCAACACCGTCAGCCACTTCGATAAAGGCACCGTAATCTGCAATTACAACAACTTTACCTTTTACTTTATCACCAATTTTAAGTTCTTTGTCAAGAGCTTCCCATGGGTGAGGGTTCAATTGCTTAAGACCTAACTGGATTCTAGTTTTATCTTCGTCAAAATCAAGAATTACAACATTTAATGTTTGGTCTAATTCTACGATTTCATTAGGATGATTGATCCTGCTCCAGGAAAGGTCAGTGATGTGAACTAGTCCGTCAACACCTCCAAGGTCAACAAACACACCATATGAAGTGATGTTTTTCACAACGCCTTCAAGTACTTGTCCTTTTTCAAGCTGACCAATGATTTCTTTCTTCTGCTCTTCAATATCTGCCTCGATAAGTGCTTTGTGAGAAACAACAACGTTTTTGAATTCGTGGTTGATTTTAACCACTTTGAATTCCATTGTTTTTCCAACATAGCCATCATAATCGCGGATTGGCTTCACATCAATTTGTGAACCGGGAAGGAAAGCTTCAATTCCAAAAACGTCAACAATCATACCTCCTTTGGTTCTGCACTTCACATACCCATTAACGATAGTTCCTTTGTCGTGAGCTTCATTTACACGATCCCATGCTTTGATGGTTCTTGCCTTTCTGTGTGAAAGCACAAGCTGACCTGTACTGTCCTCACGAACGTCAATCAACACCTCTACCTTGTCACCCACCTTAAGATTGGGATTGTAACGGAACTCATTAAGAGAAACCACACCTTCACTTTTTGCATTGATGTCAATAATAGCGTCGCGATCGGTCATATGCACAACAACACCTTCAACGACTTCGTCGTCCAATGTGTCAACAAAATTTTCGGCAACTAATTTTTCGAATTCTTCAAGTTTTTTCTCGTCAATTACTTCAATACCTTCTTCGTAATTGTGCCAGTTGAAATCTTGTAGAAATTTCTCGGGATTTGCTTCTTTAGCAGACACCTCTTTTTTGGGTTCTTGAGTAGCTGTAGCAGCTTCCTCTTGTACCTCTTTGTTTTTTGGTTCTTGAGCAGCTTTAGTAGCTTCTACTTGTACCTCTTCGTTTTTTGTTTCTTCAGCCATTGCTGATTAATTAAATTTGTATCCTGTATTCCCTGAAAATTTTAAGCAACTGAAACACAGAAGTGTTTATATTGATTTTTTATAGGTCCCTTTTTTATTTTCACACGTTGCAAAAAGGAGTGCAAAAGTAGTATTAAATTTTTAATTTTCAAACATTTATTGCGCTTACGCGAAAAGAATTAGCCTCTAAACTTTCAGGCACATTCGTTGTTTGCCACTAATGCACGAATAATGGTGTATCAGGGTGCTTTTTAGAAAAACATTCGTGCATTAGTGGCATTTTACTCAAGCCAATGAAGAATTTTTATTTTCTAAAAAAAGTGTAGTTTCGTAAAATCAATATTTTAATTCCAACACAATGACCAAAAGACTATTATTCATTGCCCTGTTTTTATGCTCCGG
>NZ_JCBCCK010000068.1:0-3307 GCF_059864935.1 Planktosalinus sp. | reverse complement strand
GGCAGTAATGCCAGGGGTGGGTCCATTGCCTTTTCTAAAAATCCATTCTTTGATTACAATATCATTTTCAAAATAAAAATCGTAAGCGTCACCGGGTGTATATCCTCCTTCGTCGCCATAAACAACGGTGAGTTGTTGCATAGGTTTTTTGCTTATTGGAGCAATTACACTGTCTTTTACAGTGAACGTTATACCTTCATCCCAAACAAGATTGAATGGAGCTAAAAGCCAGTATTTATCGTTGATAAAACTAGTGTCAGCTTTTAAAGCGATGCTGTCCATACTACTTTGATTGTATTTTAAAGTGTCTTCGCCAAGTATTCTAGTGATGTCCTTGGTTTTTGGTTTCCAGACCTAGGAGCGCTCAAAATGGTTTTCACCGCGATCGACATTAAAAGTGAAATGCATTTCTTCAACATTGTTCCAGTGTTCAATACCGTGAGCAATGGCAATCATTTCGTTAATTTGTAGCGGTTGTTTATCAATGGTTTCAGCGGTTTTTTCTGAACTTTGATTTTTACATGAAAATAACAACAAACCAATTAAAAATAAAAGGATAGTTTTATACATAAAAATGTAGTTTGTGTAAAGATACAAAAGTAGGTTTTGAAATAAATAGTTGAACACAAAAAAACCCTTCGGCTTAGAAAGGGTTTTTGATTGTAATAATTAGTTTAAGTAAAAAATTATCCGTCAACAGCATCTTCAATACCATCACCTACTTCTTCGAGACCGTCCTCGATTTTTTCACCGGGAGTTTTTTCGCGACAGCTGGTGTAAGCAAAGGCAAAAAGTATAACAAAAAATAAACTAAAAAATTTACGTTTCATAATTTTAAATTTTGATAGTTAGTAATTTTTTTTAAGGTCTTCTACCTGTAGCCAAACGATATAAAATACCAATTATAGCCAGTACTAAAAGGATGTGTATTAAACTTCCGACAGACTCCCCAAATCCAAAATACCCAACAAGCCATCCAATGATAAGAATCACTACAATAAGCCAAATTAAATCTCTCATAATATTATTATTTATTAATTAGTTCAATAAAGATACTTCATACATTGAAGAAAATGTACTTATTTAACTGAAAGTTAACGACATTTAATCAAAAAAGTTAAAGAATGTATTGAAGGTGTTAATTTATATTTGGGTTTTCAACACTCTTTTGTTCTTAAGGTTTAATGTTTTTGCATAGTTCATTCTGACGTAAATAAGAAATACACTAATGTTACATTTTTTATTTGGTTGGATGTTTGAGATTTTGGATTTAATGGGTTTCCTTTAGAAGCTCCGAAAAATTCTCTTTGAACATATTTAATCTTGGGATGGAAACGTTGAGTATGTATGGGTGAGTAGGGTTGTTGCGCTCAAAATTTTGGTGATAATCCTCGGCTATCCAGAATTTTTCGAATGGAAAGACCTGAGCCGCCACTTTTTTGTTTTCCAAAGTGTCGTTAATGGCCTTTATTTTTGAATTAATAATATTCTTTTCTTCATCATTCTGATAAAAGATAATTGAACGGTATTGTGGGCCGATATCGGGCCCCTGACCGTTTACCTGTGTGATGTTTTGAGAGGCAAAGTACACATCTACCAATGTTGAAAAACTCACTTTTTTTGGATTGTATATGACTTCCACCGCTTCAGCGTGACCGGTTGTGCCCGTGTTTGTGCTTTCGTAAGTGGGATTTTGGGTATGCCCACCGGAATAACCTGATATGGCTTCCTCTACACCAGGCACACTTTCGTAAATGGCCTCTACACACCAGAAACAACCGCTGGCAAAGTAAGCTCTTTTTAAGCCGTTTTTTTCAGGAACCTGAACAGGTTTGATGTTTTTTTGCTTTTTTAATTCTTCAACTTTGTTTTTTTCAAAAGCATTTTGACAGGAGCTATTAACTATACCACCCATTAAAGCAAGTATCAAAATAAGGTTCTTCATTACTTTTTATTTTAAAAGTACAAAAAAAGCCTTCCGCATATTGGGAAGGCTTTGTTAAATTTTATTGGAATATATGCTTATAGTTTTTTGAAAAACTTTTCCATTTTTTGGCGCTCTTCTTCGGCAAGTTCGGCGTCAACCAAAATTCTACCGCTGTGTTCATCTGTCATGATTTTTTTGCGGGAAGCAATTTCAACCTGAACCTGTGGCGGGATTGAGAAGAATGAACCTCCGGAGGCACCTCTTTCAATGGTTACTACTGCTTGACCGTTTTTCACATTATTGCGAATGCGGTCATAGGCATTCACCAAACGTACTTCAAGTTGTGTTTTGTAGTTGTCAGCTTCTTTAAGAAGGGCTTGTTCTTCTTTTTCTGTTTCGCCTAAGATTTCGTCAAGCTCGGCTTTTTTATGAGACAGGTGGTTTTCTCTGTCAGTCAGGCGCTCTTGCGACTGGTTGATTATCTCGCTTTTGTGCTCAATTTGTGCTTTAAGCTCATTAATGTGCTTTTCTGCAAGTTGAATCTCGAGTTCCTGAAATTCTATTTCCTTGCTCAATGAGTTATACTCGCGGTTGTTACGCACATTGTCTTGCTGAGAAGTATACTTTTTGATGAGTACCTTGGACTCCTCAATTTGGTTCTTTTTTTCCTTTATAGAATCTTCAGTGGCCTGTAAATCGGCTTTTAGCTTGTCAATTCGGGTTGTTAAACCGGCAATTTCATCTTCAAGGTCTCTTACTTCTAGAGGAAGTTCTCCACGCAGGTTTCTGATTTCATCAATTTTTGAGTCGATGAGTTGCAAGTCAAATAAAGCTCTTAATTTTTCTTCTACTGTTGCTTCAGTTTTCTGTGCCATACTTATAAATACTTGATAGGATTGGTGTTTACTTCTGATGTTTTTATTTTTCCTTTTTCAAAGGCAGGTGCAAAATTAGTGATTTTTTTGGTAAGGAAGTCAACTAATTCATATTTTGTGAATTGTTCACTTTCATAATGGCCAATATCGGCAATTATAAATTGATTTTCAGCCTTATAAAAGTCGTGGTACTTCAAATCTGAAGTGAGAAAAACATCCGCTCCGGCACGCTTTGCAGCCTCAATGGCAAATGCTCCTGATCCTCCCAAAACAGCCACTTTTTTGATGGGTTTTTCAAGCAGTTTACTGTGCTTAATACAACCACATTTCATGGTTTCTTTAACAAAACCCAGAAAATCGCTTTCACTTAAAGCTTTTGGAAGCTCGGCAATCATCCCCATACCTATTTTTTGATTGACATTTTCCAGGGTAGTTATTTCATAAGCCACTTCTTCATAAGGGTGGTTTTCCTGCAAAGCTTTTAAAACAGTTCCTTCAAGGTGTG
>NZ_JCBCCK010000269.1:0-5974 GCF_059864935.1 Planktosalinus sp. | reverse complement strand
CACTTAAAGCTTTTGGAAGCTCGGCAATCATCCCCATACCTATTTTTTGATTGACATTTTCCAGGGTAGTTATTTCATAAGCCACTTCTTCATAAGGGTGGTTTTCCTGCAAAGCTTTTAAAACAGTTCCTTCAAGGTGTGAGGGAAAAGTTATCCCGATTTGGGTTTCAGATTCATAATGAGTTTCGCCTATTTTACCCAAAGTCGGATTGGCTCCTTCTCCGGCCCTGAAGCTGCCTGTACCTTCAACGTTAAAGCTGCAATGGTCATAATTGCCAATGTTTCCTGCACCGGCATTGAAAAGGACCTGTCTTAAACTTTCTGCTTGTGCTTTTGGCACAAATGTGATGAGTTTTTTTATGGTTTCCTTTTTGGGGATGAGTATTTTTTGATTGATCAATCCAAGTTTTTTACAGATAATGGCATTCACACCGTTCCAGGAATTGTCAAGTGCCGTGTGGATAGCAAAAATGGCAATGTTGTTTTGAATGGCTTTGATCACCACGCGTTCTACATAATTATTTCCATTGATTTTTTTTAAACCTGAAAATATTATAGGGTGAAAACTCACAATCAAATTGCAATTTTTTGCAATGGCTTCGTCCACCACTTCCTCCAGAGTGTCGTGTGTAGCCAGTATGGAAGTCACTTTGGTGTTTTTATTGCCCACCAGCAAGCCCACATTGTCAAAGCTTTCGGCATAGTGTAGTGGGGCAATTTCCTCAAAAAAACGGATTACATCTTGAATAATCATAGTTCTATTTTACGGTAAAGATAAAAAAGTATATTTTCGTTGTGATGAACAAACTCAGGAAAATATTATTCCCCTTTTCGGTGCTCTATCATGGCGTAACTTCTTTTCGTAATTTTCTGTATGAAAAACAGTACATTGAAAGTATGCAATATGACATTCCGGTCATTTGTGTTGGCAACCTAAACGTGGGCGGAACAGGGAAGTCGCCCATGATTGAATTTCTAATTTCAATTTTGAAAGAACAATACAATGTAGCGGTTTTGAGCCGGGGGTATAAAAGAAAAACAAAAGGGTTTTTATTGGTTGAAAAGCATCACACAGTTGAAGAGGTGGGTGATGAGCCACTTCAGTTCAAACATAAATTTCCAAAAGTGATAGTCGCTGTGGACGCCAATCGTAGGCGCGGTATTGAAAAGCTTAAGGAACAAGCTGGAGTCATTCTTCTGGATGACGCCTTTCAACACCGAAAAGTTAAAGCTTCTTATAGCATTTTGCTCACGTCATATGCTGATTTGTACATTAACGATTTGTTGTTGCCGGCAGGAAATCTTAGGGAATCAAAAACCGGCGCAAAGCGGGCCAATTGCATAGTGGTTACCAAATGTCCTGAAAAGTTGCCGTATTCTAAACAACAGCAAATCCATTTTGATTTAAAGCCTCAACAGCACCAGCACGTTTATTTTTCAACTATTCTATATGCTTCAACAATGCAAGGCATAAATGAGGTTAAGCATCTTGAATATCTTGAACAGGAAAAATTTGTATTAGTCACCGGAATTGCCAATCCCAAGCCAATGGTTGAATATTTGACTGGCCTTAAACTGAAGTTTGAACATCTTTCTTTTGCTGACCATCACAATTTTTCTGTTTCGGAAATAAGTAAACTGGATGAAGAAAAAATCATATTGACCACTGAAAAGGATTTTATGCGATTAAAGGATAAAATCAAAAAGGCAGAATTGTACTACTTGCCGATTTCGGTTTCGTTTTTAAATAAAGAAGAAGGTTTTATAAAACGAATACTAAACGCAGCAGCAGGGATTCCCGAAGAAAATGAAACAATAGAAATTATAGATTAATCGCCTACTTTTTGAGTCTGAAGTGTGCGGTAAATTTTTTCGAAAAACTCTTCAGTTTTAAACGGCTTTGGAATGATTTCGTTGAAACCGGCCTTATAGAAATCGTCCAGGTTTTCGTCGATTGTAACAGCGGTAAGGGCAATAATTGGAATCTCCTGTTTAAACTCCCTGATTTGTTGAGTTGCTTCAATTCCACTAATTCCGGGCATATGAATGTCCATTAAGATCAAGTCATAATTGTTTTCCTTGGCCATTTTTACGGCATCTTCACCATTGTCGGCCACTGAACAATTGATTTTGTTTTTCTCCAAAATCTTTTTGGTAATCATTTGGTTGATTTTATTGTCTTCAACTACTAGTATGTTCAGATTTTCTAGCATTTCATAGTTTAAGCCTTGTGCGAGAACATCTGTACTTGTAGTATCGGGTTTTTCGTCAGAAATGTTAAATTTCAGGTCAAACCAGAATTTTGAACCTTTCCCGATTTCACTTTCCAAATGCACCTTGCTGTCCATTAAATTCAGTAGGTTTTTAACGATGGATAGCCCCAAGCCGGTACCACCAAACTTTCTATTGATTTGAACAGAACCTTGCGTAAAGCTTTCAAAAATGGCCTTTTGTTTCTTTAAGGAAATACCCACTCCACTGTCTTCAATTTCAAAATGGAGCAACACGCTACGGTCTGTCTGACTTAATTTTTTGACACGTATAGAAACCTTTCCGTTTTCGGTAAATTTAACTGAGTTACCCACGAGGTTGATTAAAATTTGTGAAAGAACAACCGGATCGCCTACAAGTTTCTGAGGAATACTGTCGTCATATTCAAGGGTGAGTTTGTTGTTTTTATCCAAAGCAGATTTTTTTAACGCAATTAACACGTCTTCAACCCTGTTTTTTAGACTGAACGATTTCTTTTCAAGTTCAACTTTGTTGGCCTCCAGCTTGTTCAAATCCAGTATATTATTGATCAACGAAAGCAAGTATTCACCTGAAAACTTTAATGAATTGAGGTGTTCTTTCTGATCTTCTCTGGGGTTTTCCTCCATCAATAAATGGGTTAAACCTGTTACGGCATACATAGGTGTTCGTAACTCGTGAGTAATCGTTGATAGAAACTGGGCTTTTGCCAGTGAAGCTTTCTCGGCCCTTTCTTTTGCAATTAACAGTTCGTCATTTTTATCTTGTAGCAGGTTGTTTGCTTTTGCCCTTAAATTGTTGTTCTTATAAAGCGATAAAGTTAAAAGAGACAATATGATTATTAATGCTACGCTAAGTCCTGTGGTAAAACGGTTCATAGTGATGGACTTTTGCTGTTGGTCCAAATCACTTTGCTGTAGTGCAATGATAGCATTCAGTTCATCACTATTGGATTCAAAATTTAAGTTTTTACTTAAAACTGCAGCGTGTATTTCTTCAAGTTGACCCCTCTTTTCTACAAAATTCCTCAGTGACGTGTAGGCATCTTCTGTTCGGCCTTGTAAAAATGCGATGTCACTGTATGCTTTATAACTATCGGTTTCTGTTTTTAAATAGTTGTTTCTTCTGCTAATATCAAATGCCTTATCAATAGCGACTTTTGCCCTTGTTGTATTTTTTTCTTTTTCAATTTCATTGGATGTGTTTATCCTAATTAGGCATTTTGCTAAATACAAATTGGCAAGTGATTCATAAAAAGGAATATTTGATGTTTCAAACACTTCCAATGCGGCTGCAAAATAATTGAGGGCCACCTGAATATTATCTTCTTCATATGCAAAAAGCCCTTTTTTGTATTTGACTTTGGCAAGTTCTATATCGTCATTTAAATTCTGAAAAATTCGGTCAGCACGGTCAAGATATCGCTCAGCATTCCCTTTATTGTTGGTTTTTAAGGAAATTAAACCGTATAGACTGTAAGCTATCCCAAGTTCCTTTGAGTTGGTTTCTTCTTTGATGTAGCTTATAGCTTTTGCACACTCGGTTGCTGCTAGATCAAAACTGTTGATTGAATAATAAAAATATGCGATAGTAGTACAGACAAGAGTTTTCTTAATCGGATCGTCATAAGCGTTAGCCAGCTCTTTTGCCCTGAGTAACTGAGGCATTACATTGTCGAGATCTTGAGTGATTATGGATTGATAAGCACTTTCCTGAAGTTGATGAATAAGCGCAATGGTATCCTGTGTTTCCTCAATGTTTTCCTGAGAAAAAAGAGAAATTGTACACAAAACAAAAAGTGAGGTAAAAAATACTTTTATGGAGCGCCTCATCATAATTCTAATAAGAGGTAAAGATAGTTATTTCTTTGAAATGTAATTTATTAAATCAATTATTCTTGAAGAATAACCCATTTCATTGTCATACCACCCAATAACTTTTACAAACCTGCCGATTACAGATGTCATTTGTGCATCAAAAACACAGGAATGGGTATTGTCAATAATATCGACAGAAACTATAGGGTCTTCAGTAAATTCAATTATGCCTTTCAAATAGGTTTCTGATGCGATTTTAAACGCCTGATTGATTTTCTCAATTGTGGGTTCGTTTTTGACGTTTAAAGTCAAATCAGTCAATGAGCCGTTAGGTACAGGAACCCTAATGCCACAACCACCAATAACATCTGACAAGTGCGGAAAAACTTTTGTCAATGCCTTGGCAGCACCAGTTGTCGTTGGTACTATTGATTGTGCTGCTGCTCGGGCCCTCCTCAAATCGGTGTGGGGTTGGTCGTGCAGGCTTTGATCTGTGGTATATGAGTGTATCGTGGTGATATATGCCTGTTCCACGCCACACAACTCGTCTATGATTTTTATCATTGGAGCTGCATTATTAGTAGTACAGGAAGCATTTGAAATTATTGTTTCTGAGCCGTCAAGAGTGGATTCATTCACGCCCATTACAATGGTTTTGATGTTATCATCAATTGACGGAACGGTGAGTATTACTTTTTTGGCACCGTTTTGTAAGTGTTTTTGCAGATCAATGGTGTTTTTAAACTTTCCTGTGGCTTCAATAACGAAATCAACATCATTCCATTGGGCTTGTTCCGGGGAGTTATAATTACTCAAAGGGTACAATTTTCCGTCAACCAATATACCTCCATTTGTACTTGATATTTCCTTTTTCAAAACACCGTGAATACTGTCATACTTGAGCAAGTGGCTTAAAGTTCTGGCGTCAGCCAAATCGTTGATAGCCACTACTTCTATTTGGTCTTGTTCCAGTAATAGCCGAAACAAACTCCGACCTATTCTTCCAAAACCATTGATGGCAATTTTGATTTTATTTGACATTGTGTGATTTGATGCTTGTATTATTGAATATGTTTATGTGCTTTGTATGATGACCGGACAAGTGCCCCGCTTTCCACGTGGCGAAAGCCCATATTTAAGCCCATTTCTTCATATTTTTTGAACTGCTCGGGCAAGATAAACTCTTTCACCGGAAGGTGTTTTTTTGACGGTTGTAAATACTGACCGATAGTGACTATATCGACATTCACATCCCGCAAGTCTTTCATTGTTTGGACGACTTCTTTTTCGGTTTCACCCAGCCCTAACATGATGCCGCTTTTGGTACGGTTAATACCGTTTTCTTTCAGGTAGTTCAATACACCCAGACTGCGCTCATATTTTGCCTGAATGCGTACTTCACGGGTAAGTCTTTTAACGGTTTCCATATTGTGTGAAACCACTTCGGGATTTACTTCAATAATTCGGTTTAAATGTCTTTCAATGCCTTGAAAATCGGGAATTAGCGTTTCAAGCGTGGTTTCGGGATTCATCCGTCTAATTGCCTTTACGGTTTCAGCCCAGATAATGGAACCCATATCTTTTATGTCATCGCGGTCAACCGAAGTAATCACAGCGTGCTTGATGTTCATCAATTTGATGGAGCGGGCCACTTTTTCAGGCTCTTCCCAGTCGATGGACTCGGGACGGCCGGTTTTTACACCACAAAAACCACATGAGCGTGTACAAATGTTTCCTAAAATCATAAATGTGGCTGTTCCTTCACTCCAGCATTCGCCCATATTAGGACAACTGCCCGATGTGCAAATGGTGTGCAAGCTGTATTTGTCAACAAGACTACGAAGCTCGGTGTATTTTTTTCCGGTGGGAAGTTTTACCCTCAGCCACTTGGGTTTTGGGGTTCTTTC
>NZ_JCBCCK010000230.1:0-3892 GCF_059864935.1 Planktosalinus sp. | reverse complement strand
GGGTTCTAAACCCTTCAAGGGCTTTCAAAACTAAAAAGGATAGTTATTTTCCGCTATGACTTTTTCTGCAATGCTGCGTCGCAGGGCGATAATGTCCGGATAGTTGGTGTATTTGGTAAAACGTTTTAATCCCATCATCATCATTTTGAGTTCGTCGCCTTCGGCAAAGGAGATGATGCCTGTTTTGGCAGCAGTAGTGACTTTCTCCACAGCGTGATAGAGGTTCAATTTTGCCATCGCTATTTGCTCTTTTTGGTTTTCTTCGCCAAAACGCTTGGCGTTTTTCTCAGCTCTTAACAATGCAGACTCGGCCATATAGATTTCAATGAGGATATCTGCGGCGTTGAGGAGCAATTGCTGGTGGGTTTCTATGTCTTGGCCATACTTTTTCACGGCACCACCTGCCACCATCAGGAATACTTTTTTGAGTTTGCCAGTCATTTCTTTTTCTTCGGCCATCAATTCAGAATAATCAGGTGTATCAAACGAAGGGATGCCCAGTAACTCTTCACCCACTGCCGTGGCGGGCCCCAGCAGGTCCACGTGACCTTTCATTGCTTTTTTCACAAGCATACCCACCGCAAGCATACGGTTGATCTCGTTGGTGCCTTCATAGATACGTGCTATACGCGCATCACGCCAGGCAGCTTCCATGGGGGTGTCTTTTGAAAAACCCATTCCGCCAAAGATTTGGATGCCTTCATCAGAACAGTTTTGGATGTCTTCTGAGACGGCTACCTTAAGTATAGAACACTCTATGGCGTATTCTTCAACACCTTTGAGTTCGGCTTCCTGGTGAGGGGTGCCGTCTGCTTCGCGCATAGCGATACGGTCTTCAATGTTTTTTCCGGCACGGTAAGTAGCACTTTCACCCACATAGGCGGCAGTGGCCATTTCAGCCAGCTTTTGCTTTATGGCACCAAACTGAGCAATTGGAGTTTTAAACTGTACCCGTTCATTTGCATATTTTACAGCGTTTTCGGTTACCCGACGTTGTGCGTCCAAACAAGCGGCAGCCAACTTGATGCGTCCAACGTTCAGAGCGTTCATAGCAATTTTGAAACCACCGTTGCGTTCTCCTAATAAGTTTTCAACGGGCACTTTCATGTCGCTAAAAAATACCTGACGGGTAGATGATCCGTGAATGCCCAGTTTTTTCTCTTCCTCGCCAAAAGACATTCCTTCGACTTTGTCTTTTTCTACTATAAATGCAGTGATGTTTTTGTCATCTTCAATACGTGCAAAAACGATAAAGATACTTGCAAATCCGGCATTGGATATCCACATTTTTTGTCCGGTGATGCTGTAGTGTTTTCCGTCTTCTGAAAGAACGGCTTTGGTTTTTCCACTGTTGGCGTCACTACCTGCTCCGGGTTCTGTCAAACAGTATGCTCCAAACCATTCGCCTGTAGCTAATTTGGGAACATATTTTTTCTTTTGTTCTTCAGTTCCGTAAAGCGTAATGGGTAGCGTACCAATCCCGGTATGTGCTCCAAAGGCGGTACTAAATGATCCTGTTGCTCCCGAAATGTAATCACAAACGAGCATGGTGGTTACAAACCCCATACCCATGCCACCATAGGCTTCAGGAACCGCGATGCTCAACAGACCGAGTTCACCGGCTTTGCGCATCACTTCCTCGGTAAAGTCATAATCTTTGTTTTCAAACCGTTCTTTGTGCGGCCATATTTCCCTATCGACAAACTCTTTTACAGAATCGCGCATCATTTTTTGTTCCTCACTGAAATCTTCAGGAGTAAATACATCTTCGCAGGCGGTTTCTTTTACGATGAATTGGCCGCCTCGGAGGAGTTGTTTATTTTCTGTTGTTTTCATAATTTGCCCCCTCTGACTCCCCCAAAGGGGGAGAAATTATTAGGGTATATTTAAATTCTACACTAATTATATTTTATTGTTTTTATTCTGACTCCCACCCTTTGGGAGGGTTGGGGAGGGCTAAACTACTTCATAAACCCCAGCCGCTCCCTGTCCGGTTCCCACACACATCGTTACCATTCCATATTTCCCGTTGAGATTGCGTTTACGCATTTCGTCAAAGAGTTGGACTGAAAGTTTGCTTCCGGTGCATCCAAGAGGGTGACCCAAGGCGATGGCGCCTCCATTGACGTTTACAATGTCATTGTTTAAGCCCAACTTGCGCACGACCGCCAATGATTGTGAAGCGAAGGCTTCATTGAGTTCGATTAACGAAAGGTCATCTTGTTTGAGTCCGGCAAGAGCAATAGCTTTTGGAATGGCCTTTACAGGAGCGATACCCATAATGCGGGGTTCCACACCCACGGCGGCATAGCTCACCAGGCGGGCGATGGGCTCCAGATTGAGTTCCTTGACCATTTCCTCACTCATGACGATTGCAAAAGCGGCACCGTCACTCATTTGTGAAGAGTTTCCGGCAGTGACGCTTCCGCCCTCAGCAAAAACGGGACGTAATTTAGCTAAGGCTTCAGTGCTTGTTCCGGCTCTTGGGCCTTCATCTTTTTCAACGGTGTATGATTTTGTTTCTTTTTTTCCTTTTTCGTTGACAAAAGTATGTTCCACTTTGATGGGAACAATTTGGTCTTTAAAGCGGTTTTCGGCTTGTGCTTTTAAAGCTTTTTGATGAGAGTTGAAAGCAAACTCATCCTGGTCCTCACGGGAGACGTTGTATTTCTCTGCTACGGCTTCTGCGGTGAGCCCCATTCCCCAGTAGTAATCTTGGTTACCTTCTTTGGCTACTTCATAATCGGGAACGGGTTTGTAACCGCCCATTGGGATGTAACTCATGCTCTCGGCGCCACCGGCGATGATGCAGTCGGCCATACCGTTTTGGATTTTGGCCGTGGCGATTGCGATAGTTTCCAGTCCTGATGCACAGTAACGATTTACGGTCATTCCTGGAACATCAACAGTTTTAAGTCCCATCAGGGAGATAAGGCGGCCCATATTGAGGCCTTGTTCGGCCTCGGGCATGGCGTTGCCCACAATGACGTCGTCGATACGGGTTTTGTCCAGTTGCGGCAGTTTGTCCATCATATATTGGATGGTTTCTGCGGCGAGTTCGTCAGGTCGCTTAAAGCGAAAGAGCCCGCGTGGTGCTTTGCCCACGGCGGTTCGGTGTGCGGATACTATATAAGCTGTTTTCATCTGTTTATATTTATCTTTAGTTGAGGCGTAGTATACTACGCCTTTACCATATTATTTACAATTTATCAATTTAGCTTCTCCTTTTGGGGAGGTTTGGGGATTCTTAGTTACGTAAAGGTTTCCCCGTCTTCAGCATATGCTGTATGCGTTCCAGTGTTTTTCTTTCTGTACAGAGTGAGAGGAAGGCTTCGCGTTCCAGATCGAGTAGGTAGCGTTCGCTCACCAGTGTTGCTTCTGAAAGGTCGCCACCAGCCATTACATAAGCCAACTTGTCCGCAATCTTGCGGTCGTGCTCGCTGATGTATTTTCCGGCGACCATTTGGTCTGTCCCCACAAGGAACATTCCCAGGGCTTGTTTACCGAGCACTTTGATATCGGTTCTTTCAATGGGTTTGGTGTAACCGGCTTCTGCCAGTAACAGGGCGTGTTTTTTCGCTTCAGCGAGTTGGCGGTCTTTATTGACTACCACTACATCTTTTCCTTTTTGCAGGATACCCAAATCATAAGCTTCATAAGCTGATGTTGCTACTTTGGCCATACCAACGGTCAGGAAGTATTCACGCAATACGTTGAGTTCCACATCGTCTTTTTTGAAGGTGTCTGCGGCGCGAACGGTCATTTCCTTGGAACCGGCTCCTCCGGGGATGACCCCAACGCCAAATTCAACAAGACCGATGTAAGTTTCGGCAGCAGCAACTACTTTGTCTGCGTGCATGCTCATTTCACAGGCACCACCCAATGCCATTCC
>NZ_JCBCCK010000144.1:0-6978 GCF_059864935.1 Planktosalinus sp. | reverse complement strand
CCTGTTACACTCAAATTCACCCTACCTGTATTCCCGTTTCGGGCGACCACCAGTCAAAATTAACTTTGATGTCAGAATCTTTACGTAACGACGGAAGAATCTGGGTGCCCGCAAAACTGGAAGACGCTAAAGCCATCAGAGAAGGAAAATTAAAACCCACCGATTTAAAAGAAGAAGACAGGGATTACTACTTGGAAAGAAGATACCCTTCTTTCGGTAACCTGGTGCCGCGTGATGTGGCTTCCAGAGCAGCTAAAGAACGTTGTGATGCCGGTTTTGGCGTTAATAAAACCGGAGAGGCCGTGTATCTTGATTTCGCAGCAGCGATAGAACGCTACGGAAAAGAACAGGCCAGAGTAAAACACCTCGATGAAAACGATGCAAAACTTGTAAAAAAATTAGGAACTGAAGTGGTGGCCAATAAATATGGTAACCTGTTCCAGATGTATGAAAAAATTGTGGACCAGAATCCGTATGAAACCCCAATGATGATTTATCCTGCCGTGCATTACACCATGGGAGGTATTTGGGTGGATTACAACTTGATGACCACTATAGAAGGTTGTTATGCCATTGGCGAAGCCAACTTTTCAGATCACGGCGCTAACCGTTTGGGAGCTTCTGCTTTGATGCAAGGACTGGCAGACGGGTATTTTGTATTGCCATACACGATTGGTCACTACCTGGCAAACGACATCCGCACAGGAAAAATTTCAACCGATTTGCCCGAATTTGAAGAAGCTGAAAACAATGTGCGCGCTCAGATAGAACACTTGATGAACAGTAAGGGTTCTAAAACTGTTGACCATTTCCACAAACGTCTTGGTAAAATTATGTGGGACAAAGTAGGGATGGCAAGAAACGCCAAGGGATTGAATGAAGCCATAGAAGAAATTTCCGCTTTACGTGAAGAATTTTACAGCGATGTGAGAGTTCCCGGAACTGCTAACGGATTGAACCAGGAGCTGGAAAAAGCACTTCGTGTTGCAGACTTTTTGGAACTGGGCGAACTTTTTGCCAAGGATGCTTTACACCGAAATGAATCCTGTGGAGGCCACTTTCGTGAAGAATACCAAACTGAAGATGGGGAAGCCATGCGTGATGATGAAAACTTTGCATACGTAGCAGCCTGGGAATACAAAGGAAAACCCAGTGATGCTGTGTTACACAAGGAAGAATTGAAATTTGAGAATGTGAAGTTAGTTACTCGTAGTTATAAATAGTTAATAGTTAATGGTTAATAGTAATTAGTTTAAAGTTGATTATAATGGAAAATACTGTTCGTTCATTTCAGGATTTAGAGTGTTGGAAAATGTGTAAAGAGCTTCGGGTTGAAGTTTCTAAACTTATTAAAACGTTTCCTGATTTTGAAAAGTATGAACTGGTATCCCAAATGAGAAGAGCTTCACGCTCGACAACTAATAATATTGCTGAAGGGTATGGTCGTTTTCACTATCAGGAAAACATCCAATTTTGTAGAGTTTCCAGAGGATCCTTGTATGAATTATTGGATCAAGTAGACATTGCATTTGAAGAATCTTATATAGATAAAAATAAATTTGAAAGTTTAAATAGATTAATAGTTTCTTGTATAAAAGTGCTTAACGGTTATATTAAATACCTTAAGAAAGCCAAAGACACCAATAACAATTAACTATTAACTATTAACCATTACACCATTTTGCTATGAATTTAACCCTAAAAATTTGGCGTCAGACAGATGCTGATACAAGAGGAAAAATAGTTGATTATAAAATCAATGATGTTTCACCCGATATGTCTTTTCTTGACATGCTCGATATGCTTAATGAGCAATTGAACAATAAAGGAGAAGAGCCGGTTGCATTTGATCATGATTGCCGTGAAGGAATTTGTGGTTCGTGCTCATTACAGATTAACGGAGAGCCTCATGGTCCTGACCGTTTTATCACTACTTGCCAGCTGCATATGCGCACTTTTAAAGATGGTGACACTATTTTTATTGAGCCTTTTAGGGCTACTGCGTTTCCGGTGATTAAAGATTTGGTGGTGGACAGAAGTTCGTTTGACCGCATTCAGCATGCGGGCGGGTTTATTTCAGTAAATACTTCAGGGAACACCATTGATGCCAATGCGATTCCAGTGAACAAGCACGATGCAGACACTGCATTTGATGCAGCAACTTGTATTGGTTGCGGGGCTTGTGTGGCCGCTTGTAAAAATGCTTCTGCGATGTTGTTTGTTTCGGCTAAAGTTTCGCAGTTTGCCTTATTGCCACAAGGAAGGATAGAAGCGACTGACCGTGTAATGAACATGGTGCGCCAAATGGATGAAGAAGGGTTTGGAAACTGCACCAATACCGGTGCTTGTGAGATTGAATGTCCTAAAGGTATATCGCTGGAAAATATCGCGCGAATGAACCGGGAATATATGAGTGCGAGTATGAAAGGGTAAAGTCTAAAAATATAAAAGCAAAAAGCGCCAAGTTTCTGAAACGAGTTCAGTACTTGGCGCTTTTGTTATTTTATCTCTTTACCGTCTTTATCAATAAAGTGGTATTCGAGATATGTGTAAGCATCTCTTGGTTGAATTTTAACCCATTTTTGGTGTTCTAAAAACCATTTAGAACGAATGGATGGAAACCCTTTGGTTAAAAAGGCGGCTATAAAAGGGTGGGTGTTTAACGTCAACTTTTTATGGCCTTTGTTTAATAATCTTTTTAAATCGCTGTTGATCCGGTCAACAATTAAAATAGGAGCATCAATTTCTCCTGCTTCCCCGTTGGGGTCTAACTCACGGGTTTTAATGTTTCTTTCGGGTCTAACGCGTTGTCGTGTAATTTGGATCAATCCAAATTTACTAGGCGGCAAAATTTTGTGTTTTGCCCGGTCATCTTTCATTTCATCACGCAAGTGATTGTAAAGTTGTTTTCTGTGGTTGGGGTTTGACATATCGATAAAATCGACGACAATTATCCCTCCCATGTCGCGCAGGCGGAGTTGGCGTGCCAGCTCTGTTGCTGCGATTAAATTGACCTCTAGTGCCGTTGCTTCCTGGCTGTCAGATTTATTTGAGCGGTTACCGCTGTTTACATCAACCACGTGAAGTGCTTCGGTGTGTTCAATTATCAGATAAGCGCCTTTGCTTCCTGAAACGGTTCGGCCGAAAGAGGTTTTGATTTGTCTTTCGATGCCAAATTTTTCAAAAATGGGCACTTTAGAGTCATACAACTTAACGATAGATTCCTTTTGTGGTGCAATTTCATGCACATAATCTTTAATCTTAATGTAAAGCGCTTCATCATCAATGTGAATGGCAGTGAAAGTGTCATTGAGCAAATCCCTGATTAGGGACAAGCCTCTGTTCATTTCACTCATTATTTTTGACGGATGATGCGTCCCGGTGGTTCCTCGGGATAGCTTTTTACACATTGCAGACCAGCGGTCCAGCAAATTTTGTAAGTCTTTGTCCAGTTCAGCTACTTTTTTACCCTCTGCTACGGTTCTTATAATTACACCAAAACCTTTAGGCCTGATGCTTTGAACCAATCGTTTCAAGCGTTCTTTTTCTTCCTTTGATTCTATTTTTTGTGAAATGGAAATGCGGTCTGAAAAAGGCACTAAAACGATGTATCTTCCTGCCAGTGACAACTCAGAACTAATTCTGGGCCCTTTGGTGGAGATAGGTTCTTTAACTACTTGAACCAAGATGGATTGATTTGACTTGATGGCATCATTTATTTTGCCATTTTTGTCAATATCTTTCTCAAATGGGAAATTCTTTAAAGAGTAATCTTTAAGTTTACCTGTGCTTACAAGCTTGGTGAATTTTAACACAGAAGGGAGTTGTGGGCCTAAATCCTGATAATGGAGGAATCCGTCTTTTTCGTATCCAACATTAACAAAACAGGCATTCAACCCGGGAACAGTTTTTCTTGTTTTGGCAATAAATATATCGCCAACAGCAAATTCACTGTCGTCATCTTCTTTGTGTAATTCTACTAGTTTTCCATCTTTGAGAAGGGCAAAATCAACTTCTGAGGAACCGGACCTAATAAATAATTCGTAGTTCACTCTTCGTAATTTATATCCGCCCCGTTTTTTTGTGCACGATAAAAAGGCACTTTCAGGACAGATGGATTAAACAATAATTTTCACAGGCACCTGCTTGCTAAAGCAGGTTAATACCCGGCGAAATTGATGGTTTTTATTCGAAAGTTTTACCCAAAAACCCCGAAAATAAATACAATTTCATTTCAAAGAACATTGTGTTTTTTTAAAAGAAAAAAGTAGTTAGAAAACTACTTTTTCTTTTTGTGGCGATTAGCGCGGCTTCTTTTTTTGCGCTTATGGGTAGCTACCTTGTGTCTTTTTCTTTTTTTACCACTTGGCATAGTGTCAATTTTTTATAAGTTACTTATTTAACTACAACGTTTTCCTTAACGCCTTCAACAAATACTTTTGCAGGTTTGAATGCAGGAATGTTGTGTGCAGGTATTTTAATAGTTGTGTTTTTTGAAATGTTCCTGCCGGTTTTTTCTGCTCTGGTTTTGATAATAAAACTTCCGAAACCTCTAAGGTAAACATTGTCTCCACCTTCTAAAGAATTTTTAACTTCTTCCATGAAACTTTCAACGGTTGCCTGAACATCTCCTTTTTCCATTCCTAGCTTTTCTGAAATTTTAGCTACGATATCTGCTTTTGTCATTACTAAATATTTAAGGGATTAAAAATTAATTTTTTTACAAGACCGCAAATATAAGGATTTTAAAACCAAGAATACAACCCTAAGCCATTAAAAAATAAACAGATATGTGAATTTTATTTTTTTTTATTGCCAAATGGAATTTTGGTTATATAAATCCCTAAAAAAAAATGAGAATCAACCAACTAAAAAAGTCAGGCTTCTTTTTAAAAAACCTGACTTTTCGATTGAATTGCTATAAAAATGAAACTTTATTTCAACCAGTTCCTGATGGCAACTTCTTTTTTAATGATTTCTGAAAGTTTGTCAATAGCGACGCGTTCCTGTTTCATAGAGTCACGATATCTAATGGTAACGGTATGGTCTGAAATGGTATCGTGGTCAACGGTAATACAAAACGGCGTACCAATAGCATCCTGACGGCGGTATCTTTTTCCAATGGCATCTTTTTCGTCGTAAGCTACCTGAAAATCCCATTGTAAATCTTCGATGATTTTTTGTGCAATTTCGGGCAAACCGTCTTTTTTCACCAAAGGCAGAACAGCGGCTTTGGTGGGGGCAATCACAGCAGGGATTTTTAAAACCACGCGTGTGCTGCCGTCTTCCAGGGTTTCTTCCTCCAAAGATTTACTGAAAACAGCCAGGAACATCCTGTCCAAACCAATGGAGGTTTCTATCACATAAGGCACATAGCTTTTGTTCAATTCAGGATCAAAAAACTGAAGTTTCTTCCCTGAAAACTCTTCATGTGCTTTTAAATCAAAGTCTGTGCGGGAGTGGATTCCCTCCAGTTCTTTGAAGCCAAATGGAAAGTCAAACTCAATGTCTGTAGCGGCATTGGCATAATGGGCCAATTTTTCATGATCGTGAAAACGGTAATTTTCTTCTCCCAAGCCTAAAGACATATGCCATTTGAAACGTACATCTTTCCAGTATTCATACCATTTTAGTTCATCACCGGGACGAACAAAGTATTGCATTTCCATTTGTTCAAACTCACGCATCCTGAAAATAAACTGCCGGGCAACAATTTCATTTCTGAAAGCTTTCCCGGTTTGGGCAATGCCAAAAGGCACTTTCATCCTGCCGGTTTTTTGAACGTTAAGGAAATTGACAAATATACCCTGGGCTGTTTCGGGGCGAAGGTATAAATCAGTGGCTTTGTCTGCTGATGCGCCCAGCTTGGTGCCAAACATCAGGTTGAATTGCTTCACTTCTGTCCAGTTTCTTGAACCGGTATCGGGGTCTGCAATTTCAAGTTCTTCGATAAGAGCTTTTACATCTGCGAGATCTTCATTCTCTAAAGACCTTGCCATGCGTTCAATGATTTCTTTCTGTTGGGTTTTGTATCTGATAACACGCTCGTTTGTAGCGACAAATTGTTCTTCATCAAAGCTTTCGCCAAAGCGTTTGCGGGCTTTTTCAATTTCTTTTTCGGCTTTTTGATGTAGCTTTTCAGCATAATCTTCTATAAGTACATCAGCACGGTAGCGTTTTTTGGAATCTTTGTTGTCTATCAACGGGTCGTTGAAGGCATCAACGTGGCCTGAGGCTTTCCAGGTGGTGGGGTGCATCAAGATGGCGGCATCCAGCCCCACGATGTTTTGGTGCATCACCATGCTTTTCCACCAGTATTCGCGTATGTTGTTTTTTAATAGTACTCCATTCTGGGCATAATCATAAACGGCATTAAGCCCGTCATATATTTCACTGGAGCCGAATATGAAACCATATTCTTTGGCGTGGGAAACTACTCTCTTGAAATGTTCCTCTTTGTTTATCATTCCGCAAAAATAAAAAAAACCGCCACGAAATAAGCCGAAGCGGTTTTTATTTTTAGGTAAATTAAATGCTTATCTTAAATTGAGTGTTGAGCTGGAAACCATTCTTGGGCCGTCAAACACATGGATGTAATAAGTGCCGGGCACTAAATCATCTTCAGCGGCATTGACCAGCACACAAACATCGAGTTCTTCATTGTCATAGAAAACGTTTGAAGTAGCGCTGTAGGTAAGTATTTTGTCGTCAAATGATACGGTTGATTTTTCACCTATCACGTTGTTTTTTGGATTAATAACCTGAATGAACAGAATTCTGTCTCCTTTTTCTGCAATTTCATTGGCATTGATGGTAAAGCAGGTTCTTATCTTATCAGCCCTGCGTGTACGATCTGTTTCAACAATTCTTCCATTGTTTCTCACTAAAACTCCATCACCCTTTAACCTTGATAGCTTTAATACCGATCCTTTTGCAACTACTTGAGCCAGTGCTTCATTTTGAAGGGAAATGGAATCG
>NZ_JCBCCK010000478.1:0-4401 GCF_059864935.1 Planktosalinus sp. | reverse complement strand
CCAAAGATATTTCCCCAAAGAAAAATGTAGCAGACCGACCAAAATCCAAGCCTCCAATACCCAAAACCAAACGGGCTTCAGATGAAATCCGTTTGAATAAATACATCGCCAATTCCGGGATGTGCTCGCGCCGAGAGGCTGATTTGTACATTTCCACCGGGAACGTGACCGTTAATGGCCAGGTGATCAACGAACTGGGCTATAAAGTCAAAATGACCGATGAGGTAAAGTTTGACGGAAGACGCATCAGTCCTGAGAAGAAAGAATATGTTTTGCTCAACAAACCCAAGGGGTTTGACACTTCGGGCAAAGACGAGACCATGCACAAGTCAGCTTTGGCCATGGTGGCCAATGCTTCAAAATACCAGTTGTTTCCTGTGGGCAGGTTGCAGCGCAATACTTCAGGATTGTTGTTGTTTACCAACGACCACGATATGATCAAGAAACTCACCGACACCGGTTTGCAGGTGAGAAAAATGTTTCACGTGTCACTGGACAAACCCCTGAAGTTTGAAGATTTTCAAAAAATTGAAAAGAACCCCGAGGTGGCCGGAAAAGTGGTGCGAATTGAGTCTGTGGCCTATGTGGAAAACTTGCCCAAAACTGAAATCGGTATTCTCCTGAGCAGCAATCGTGGCAATATAGTGACAAAGATTTTTGAAAGCCTGGGCTATGAAGTGGTCAAGCTTGACCGTGTGACCTATGCCGGATTGACCAAAAAAGACCTACCGCGTGGTCACTGGAGGCATTTGACCAAGCAGGAAGTGATTAATTTAGGGATGATGTAATTTAAATTTTAAGTGTGGTTTAATTTTAAAACTGTAAGTATTAAAAATTCAATTATTTTGTTTTCATTTGCAATGTGCTTAGATGATATAGTTCACAAAATAGCAACGGCACACTTTTTTGTTTTATGAGATTTTTTTGCAAGTTTGGTCTTTTGAATTTCAGGAAGTTAAGTTCAAAAGTGCTGTTAAACAGAAAACACCAAATTTTTAATCGTGCTTCCGTTTTTTACACTGCAATTTCGTTGCAGGTTTTCCCTGTTTTAACCCCCATCCGTATTTGATCCTTATTATTGTTTCGTTAAATTAAACGACAAACTTTCGCATTGACCAACTTTTTATTAATTTATCCGAAATTTTAAAAACAATAATGAAGACCAGATATTTTGACCTTATAGACCAGACCTTTTACTTTCCTCAGGAAGAATTTACCCTTGAAGACAATGAGCTTCATTTTCACGGCATCGACCTGATGGAACTGGTGGAAGAATATGGCGCACCACTTAAGTTTACTTACCTTCCCAAAATCTCAGACAACATCAACAGGGCGAAAGACTGGTTTAAATCGGCCATTAAAAAAAACAAGTACAAGGGCAAATATTACTATTGCTACTGCACCAAAAGTTCACACTTTGAATATGTGCTGCACGAAGCCCTCAAAAATGACATTCACATCGAAACTTCTTCGGCCTTTGACATTGATATTGTCAACAAACTCAAAGAAGACAAAAAAATTGACGAAAAAACCTTTGTGATATGCAACGGCTTTAAACGCGACCAGTACATTAAAAACATCGCTGATTTAATTAATGGAGGTCACAAAAACTGCATCCCAATCATAGACAATTATGAGGAAATAGGCTTGCTGAATGAACAAATCAAACGCAAATACAAAATAGGGATCAGGATTGCTTCTGAAGAAGAACCCAAGTTTGAATTTTATACTTCCCGTCTGGGAATTGGTTATAAAAACATCCTGCCTTTTTACAACAAGTTTATAAAAGATGACAAGAAGGTCCAGCTTAAAATGCTGCATTTCTTTATCAATACCGGTATTCGTGACACGGCATATTACTGGAACGAATTGCTGAAATGTATGCAGGTGTATGTGCAGTTGAAAAGAGTGTGCCCTTCGCTTGACAGCTTAAACATTGGAGGTGGCTTCCCCATCAAAAACTCCCTGGCATTTGATTTTGATTACCAGTATATGGTGGACGAAATATTACATCAAATCAGGCTGGTGTGTGATGCTGAAGAAATACCCGTTCCAAACATTTTTACTGAATTCGGTAGCTTTACCGTGGGTGAAAGCGGCGGAGCTGTTTATGAAGTACTTTACCAAAAGCAGCAAAACGACCGGGAGAAGTGGAATATGATCAATTCCTCTTTTATCACCACTTTACCCGACACCTGGGCCATCAACAAGCGTTTTGTCATGCTGGCCGTCAACCGCTGGAACGATGAATATGAAAGGGTCTTGCTTGGCGGACTCACCTGCGACAGTGATGATTATTATAACAGTGAACAGCATATGAACGGGATTTACCTGCCCAAATACAGAAAAGAAAAACCTTTGTATATTGGCTTTTTCAATACAGGGGCTTATCAGGAAACCATAGGTGGTTTTGGAGGTTTACAACACTGCCTGATTCCTTCGCCCAAACACATATTGATTGACCGGGACGAAAACGGTAACATAACCAAAAAACTATTTAGTGAACAACAAAAAAGTGAAGATTTACTCAAAATTTTAGGATACAATGACTAAAAGAAATTATGCCGGAATTCCGGACAAGTACGCACGCCTTGACGAGGCTAGAGTAGTGTTAATCCCCGTTCCTTATGACGGAACCAGCAGTTGGGGAAAAGGATCAGACAAAGGCCCTGATGCCTTTTTAAACGCTTCAGAACACGTTGAGTTTTATGACATTGAAACCCGAAGTGAACCCTACAAAAAAGGGATTTACTTGGCACCTCCGGTGACTGAAAATTCTTCCCCTGAAAAAATGGTGGATGTCGTTCACAAAACTGTGAAAAATTACATCAAACAAGATAAGTTTGTGACCATTTTTGGAGGTGAACATTCCATCACCATCGGAAACGTCAGGGCTTTCAATGAATGTTTTGAAGACTTAACAGTTGTGCAAATTGATGCCCATGCAGACCTTCGCCCGGAATATTTGGGCTCTGCCTGCAACCACGCCTGTGCTGTTTATGAGGCCAGCCAGAATTGCAACCTCATTCAAATAGGTATCCGTTCAATGGATGTTTCAGAAAAGGAACATATGGACGAAAACCAAACCTATTTTGCCCATGATATGGTCAATGATGACGACTGGATGGACGATGCCATTGGGCAGATGACACCCAATGTATTTATCACCATCGACCTCGATGCTTTTGACCCGTCCATTATGCCATCCACAGGGACACCCGAACCGGGAGGATTGTTGTGGTATGAAACCCTCGAGTTCTTAAAACTGATGTTTAAAAAGAAAAACGTGGTAGGTTTTGATATCATGGAACTGTGCCCCAATGAAAACGAGAAATCATCAGACTTTCTTGCGGCAAAACTCTACTATAAAATGTTGAGTTACAAATTCAAATATGAAAACCGAAAAAACGACGATGAGGATGAAGATTAATAGTATAAACCAACATAAATCCCAAAAGCCCTCTCCTTTGGAGAGGGGTTGGGGTGAGGATTATGACCAAGAAAGAAACCATAAAATTATTTGAGCAAAAGCAAGTGCGTTCCGTGTGGGATGATGCTCATGAAAAATGGTATTTTTCGGTGGTTGATGTTATTTCAATTTTAACTGACCAAGAAACACATCAAGGTGCAAGAAATTACTGGAAAGTACTGAAAAGCAGACTTCTGAAAGAAGGAAATGAAACGGTTACAAATTGTAACCGGTTGAAATTAAAAGCTCAGGATGGAAAAATGAGAATGACTGATGTTGCTGATACAGAACAACTTTTCAGGCTCATTCAATCAGTCCCTTCCAAAAAAGCTGAACCAATAAAGATGTGGTTGGCAAAAGTGGGGCAGGAAAGAATTGATGAAATTGAAGACCCCGAATTGGGTTTTGACCGGTTAATGGAAACTTATCTTAAAAAAGGATACAGTAAGCAGTGGATCAATCAGCGGTTAAAAAGCATCGAAGTTAGGAAAGAACTTACTGATGAGTGGGAAAACAGAGGTGTAAAGAAGGGAAATGAATATGCCATCCTCACAGACGAAATCACCAAGGCCTGGAGTGGTTTGTCAGTAAAGAATTACAAAAACTTCAAGGGGTTGAAGAAGGACAACCTTAGGGACAATATGAGTAATTTAGAACTCGTACTGAATATGCTTGCTGAGGCAACCACTACAGAAATCAGTAAAGAAAAGAAACCAAAAAACTTTATTGAAAATAAAAAAATAGCAAAACAAGGAGGCACAATTGCTGGAAACACAAGAAGGGAGATAGAAGAAAAAACTGGAAAAAAAGTTGTAAGCCCCTTATCTGCAAAGACGTTTCTTGTAAACAAATCAAAAAAAACAAATGAAAATGAATAAAGGACCCATTTCACAATTTATCGAAAAATACTATTTACACTTCAACGCAGCAGC
>NZ_JCBCCK010000474.1:0-4343 GCF_059864935.1 Planktosalinus sp. | reverse complement strand
GGTATGTCAATGTGCTGGATTATGAGCAGATAAATTATGTGTATACATACAAAGACCACTTGGGCAACATTCGCCTACGTTATGCGCTTGACCCGCAAACCGATGAGCTGGCCATTTTGGAAGAAGACCATTACTATCCTTTTGGTTTAAAGCATTCCGGTTATAACGATCGCCACGAAATGTTTGGAAAAATACTTGGAGGCGGCGCGGAACTGGTGCCGGTGGGCCCTGTTTTTGGGGAGGAAAAGTACAAATACAAGTACAGCGGTAAAGAATTACAGGAGGAGCTCGGGCTGAATGTTTATGATTATGGAGCCCGTATGTACATGCCTGATATTGGTCGTTGGGGACAGATTGATCCACTTGCATTAGCATATAATGAATGGTCACCATATAACTATTCTTTAAATAACCCTGTTTATTTTAAGGATCCAGATGGAAAAAAAGTTGTAGCAAATGATTATGAAACTCAACAAATAATTTTAGGCTACATTACAGATCAATTAGGAGAAAAACATGGGTTTTCTTTTAATAGGGATGGAGAGTTAAGGTATAATAATAGAGACTTAAGAAAAGCAAGTAAAGGATTCAATGATGAACAAAAATCAATAGCTTCAGGGTTGAAAGAAGTTATTGATGGAGATAATGTTATTGAAGTACATATAAATGCTGATAGTGATGAGTTTACTGTAGATATTTATCAACCAGGATTTGCTTTTGACGGGGAAGGAAAATATATACCTGACGGGGAAGGCGGTTTTATGCGAGAAGGATGGCAAATGAGAACAGACAACTATGCAGAGCTTTCCACAAAAGATAGTGGAGGTGGTTTATTTTGGGCACAAGGTAAAGATACTGGAGATAATTCAAATATGTACTATGCGCATTTGCTTATTAATAGAAAAGCAGCTTCTTCTTTACAGATTAAAGGTCATGGAGGCAAACTTACTACTCCAAGTGAAAGTAGTGTTTTTATACATGAAATTCTGGATCACGGTCGGGACTTTATAAAAACTGGGAACATAAATAAGTCAAGTGGATCAAGCGTTGAAAATGTACATTTTCATAACCAAGCACTCAAGAATATAAGCACTGGAGAAAGTCCATTAAGAAACACACATTATGAATAAGAACAAATTTATACCATTACTATTTTTATGTATATTCTTTTCTTGTAAAGCACAAGAAGTTAGAGTAGTTGTCAATGATGAAACTATTATTTCAGACGAAAATATAACCGTATTCTCAATTAAGAATAAGAAAGATACATTGCATTTAAAGTCATACAAGTCAGAGTATTATCGATTAAACAATAGTATAGATGATATAAAACTGATTGTTAAGTATAAATCTATTTCATATGAATTGTCTGACTTGGATGAGAGAACTAAGTTTGTTTATATCGATTATGTATCTAAGGCAGAAGAGAATTGTTATGTTTTAAATGAAATGTTTAGTGATGCTATACAGACCAAAGGGATAGGTAATTTAAAAAATTGTACTGATATAACAAATATTTACTTGTACAGAGAATTTGAGTCAAAAATAAATAAAGGGGTCAAGATTAAGAGAAAACAACAAGAATGAAACCCGCTTTTCGAAGTGTCCCGACTTCGGAGCAACACGATTGTCATTAACCTTTTAGAACGCCATCAGTATCTCATGATGCTGCTCCGGTATTTTATGAAAAAGAACTATACCCTGCATTAGGTAATGTATCAGATGTGTTGATTGGATTATTTTAAACATTTAAATTACTGAAAATCAACATTCAAAATGTAGAGTGATAAAAAATTAAAAGCAACCTTCGGGTTGTTTTTTTATTTTAGGGCTTTTAAATCGCCTAAAATCGTGAAAAATAGCATCTCGTGTATCAAATGTGTTGATGAGAAAAACAACATGGTAAAAAACGGAAAAACAAGATCAGGAAAGCAAAGGTATATTTGTAAAAATTGTAAAGGCTCACAAGTAGAAAAGTACAGTTACCGGGCCTGTCACCCTAACATTAATCAACAGATCGTTACATTGACCAAAGAAGGTTTGGGCATAAGAAGTACGGCAAGGGTATTAAATATCTCAACCACCACATTGTTAAAGCGTATTGTTGCCATTACCCAAAGCATCCCGCAACCTGTTATATCTAAAGGAAAAACCTATGAAGTAGATGAGATAAGGACGTTTTTAAAAAGGAAAAACAAATTGGTGTGGATTGCGTATGCTTTGGAAAGAGAAAGCAAAAAAGTGGTAAGTTTTTGCGTGGGGGCAAGGACCAACAAAACCTTAAATGTGGTTTTAAAAACCTTACATTTTGCCGAAGCAAAACATATTTTTACTGATGGGTTGAGAAATTACAGCTATCTCATATCAAAAAGCATTCATAAAGTAACCCGGTACGGCACAAACCACATTGAGAGAAACAATCTCACATTAAGGACACATCTGAAAAGGCTCAGCAGGAAAACGATTTGTTTTTCAAGAAACCTCGTGATTTTGGCCGCTGTTTTGAAAATTTACTTTTGGGGGTGAAAGAAGTAAGTTTGCCAATACTCTTCAAGGGATAGCTTACAGGTATTAACAATTCACTTGTTAATTTGGATTTGGACAGCATGCTTTATGATATTGCCTGAGCAAAATTCCAGAGGGCTTTACGACCTTCAGTTGTCAATGAATTATCATAACACCATCAGCATCTCATGATGCTGTTCCCGCTTTTTATAACCATTCTAAATAGCCAACTTTAACCCTCCGTTAGTTTGTAGATAAACAAACGGCATCGTATTTTTGTGTACCTTTTTGTAAACAAACATCACATGAGCGGATTTCTATCTTCATCCATTGCTAAAAAAGTGGCAATGGCTCTTTCCGGCCTGTTTTTGGTCATCTTTCTTGCACAGCATTTCTTTATCAATTTCACTTCGGTTTTTAGTGCTGATACTTTCAATGAGTTTTCTCACTTTATGGGTGTAAATCCCGTGGTGCAGTATGTGGCACAACCCATACTTATTTTTGGGGTGTTGTTTCACTTTATTATGGGTTTTGTGCTCGAAATTCAAAACCGAAGTGCCCGAAATATTTCCTATGCCAAATTTAATGGCAGTGCCAATTCCTCCTGGATGTCACGCAATATGATATACAGCGGCGGCTTTATCCTGATTTTCCTGGTGATTCATTTCATTGATTTCTGGGTGCCTGAAATGGATATCAAATTTGTGCAGGGCGACATGAGTGGACTCGATGCCGCCGGAAATTACCGCTATTACGACCACGTGGTGCACGCCTTTGAGCCGGTATGGAGAACAGCCCTCTATGTGGTTGGGTTTATTTTTCTTGCCCTTCACCTCTTGCACGGTTTTCAGTCGTCTTTTCAGTCGGTTGGGTTTAACAATAAATATTCAAAAGCACTCAAAGGGTTTACAACCGCTTTTGCCATCATCATTCCGCTTGGATTTATTTTCATTGCGTTGTATCACCACTTAAATCAGTAATCGTCCTATGGCAACTTTAGATTCAAAAACACCTGAAGGTCACATTTCCGAAAAATGGACCAACCATAAAAATAAAATCAACCTGGTCAACCCGGCCAACAAGCGTAATATTGACGTGATTGTGGTGGGAACCGGTCTTGCCGGAGGTTCTGCTGCAGCTACTTTGGCTGAGCTGGGCTATAACGTCAAAGCGTTTTGCTTTCAGGATTCACCGCGTCGTGCACACTCCATTGCCGCTCAAGGCGGAATCAATGCCGCAAAAAATTATCAGGGCGATGGCGATTCAACCCACCGTCTTTTCTATGATACCGTAAAAGGTGGTGATTACCGTTCACGCGAATCCAATGTGTATCGCCTGGCTGAGGTTTCAGCAAACATCATTGACCAATGTGTAGCGCAAGGCGTTCCTTTTGCACGTGAATATGGCGGATTGCTTGACAACCGCTCGTTTGGAGGGGTACTGGTTTCCCGAACCTTTTATGCCAAAGGACAAACAGGGCAGCAATTATTGCTTGGCGCTTATTCGGCCATGAACCGTCAGATAGGTCGCGGGAAAATAAAAATGTACAACCGTCACGAGATGCTCGATTTGGTGATTGTTGACGGAAAAGCCAGAGGCATCATCGCCAGAAACCTCATTACCGGTGAAATTGAAAGACATTCTGCACACGCAGTAGTGTTGGGAACCGGAGGCTACGGAAACGTATTCTACCTTTCCACCAATGCGATGGGAAGCAATGTGACTGCCGCCTGGAAAATTCACAAGAAAGGGGCTTATTTTGCCAATCCCTGTTACACTCAAATTCACCCTACCTGTATTCCCGTCTCAGGAGACCACCAGTCAAAATTAACTTTGAT
>NZ_JCBCCK010000470.1:0-5950 GCF_059864935.1 Planktosalinus sp. | reverse complement strand
CTTTCTGTTTGGAATGTCAACTGCTGCACGCTACATAGAATCCGGGCGATACAAAAAAATACTTCTTATCGGCGCAGATAAAATGTCATCAATAATAGATTATGAAGATCGTACAACTTGTATCATTTTTGGAGACGGGGGCGGAGCCGTGCTTTTTGAACCCAATTCTGAAGGCTTAGGGCTTGTTGATGAATTTTTGAGGACAGACGGTATAGGGAGACAATCCTTAAAAATTGATGCCGGAGGTTCATTGCTCCCCGCATCAGCAGAAACTGTTGCCAATAAACAACATTATGTTTTTCAGGACGGGCAAACGGTATTCAAATTTGCCGTTTCCAATATGGCTGATGTTAGTGAAAAAATCATGCTAAGAAACAATCTTACCAATGAAACAGTAAATTGGTTGGTTCCACATCAAGCAAACAAACGCATCATTGATGCTACGGCAAGACGAATGAAACTCGATGAGGCAAAAGTGATGATGAATATTCACAGATACGGCAATACGACTTCGGCAACACTTCCGCTACTTTTGCATGACTATGAAAAACAACTTAGAAAAGGAGATAACCTTGTGTTTGCATCATTTGGCGGAGGCTTTACCTGGGGATCAATTTATTTAAAATGGGCGTATAACAGTTAAACATACCAAAACTAAATTCAATATTATGGATATCAAAGAAATTCAAAACCTAATTAAGTTTGTAGCCAAGTCGGGCGCAAGCGAAGTGAAGCTTGAAATGGGCGATATTAAAATCACCATTAAAACAGGTGGGGAAGAGTCAAAAGGCGGAACCACTTATGTGCAGCAAATTCCTGTTCAGCAACCGGTTCAGCAGCAAGCAGCCCCGGCTTCACAACCAGTTGTTGCAAATCCTGCAACTCAAGAAACTGCCGTTTCTGAAGACTCAAAATATGTGACAATCAAATCGCCAATGATAGGGACTTTTTACAGAAAACCATCTCCTGACAAGCCTACCTTTGTGGAAGTGGGAAGCACTATTAAAGCCGGCGATCCACTTTGTGTTATTGAGGCCATGAAGCTTTTCAACGAAATTGAAAGTGATGTTTCAGGTAAAATCGTAAAAGTACTTGTAGACGATTCCTCTCCCGTAGAATTCGATCAGCCATTATTTCTTGTAGATCCATCTTAAGAAAAGATATAGTTTATAAAAATTAATCTATTGGACTCTTTAAGTTTTAATCAATAACAGAAAACTATGTTTAAAAAGATATTAATTGCAAACAGGGGTGAAATTGCCTTAAGGGTTATCAGGACATGTAAAGAAATGGGAATCAAAACAGTAGCTGTATATTCAACTGCCGATGCTGAAAGCCTTCACGTAAAGTTTGCAGACGAAGCAGTATGTATCGGCCCACCACCAAGCAATCAGTCTTATCTAAAAATGTCAAGTATTATTGCAGCCGCGGAAATTACCAACGCAGACGCTATTCATCCGGGCTATGGGTTTTTGTCTGAAAATTCAAAATTCTCTGCAATTTGTAAAGATCATGGAATAAAATTTATTGGTGCTTCTCCTGAAATGATTGATAAAATGGGCGATAAGGCCTCAGCAAGAGCCACTATGATGGCTGCAGGTGTACCCTGCATTCCGGGATCAGAAGGCTTATTAAAAGATTTTCAAGATGCAGAAAAAACTGCTGACAAAATGGGCTACCCGGTAATGCTTAAAGCAACTGCCGGAGGCGGAGGAAAGGGAATGCGTGCGGTTTGGAAAAAAGAAAACCTGAAAGCGGCCTGGGAATCGGCCAGGCAGGAAGCCGGTGCTGCCTTTGGTAACGATGGCATGTACATGGAAAAGCTTATTGAAGAGCCCAGGCACATCGAAATCCAAGTGGTAGGCGATTCAACCGGAAAAGCATGTCACCTTTCGGAAAGGGATTGCTCTGTTCAGCGACGTCATCAAAAACTAACAGAAGAAACCCCTTCGCCCTTTATGACAACCAAGCTTAGAAAAGCAATGGGGGATGCCGCGGTAAAAGCTGCAGAATACATCAAATATGAAGGAGCAGGCACAGTTGAGTTTTTGGTTGATAAAAACAGAAACTTCTATTTTATGGAAATGAACACACGTATTCAGGTGGAACATCCCATAACAGAGCAGGTGATTGATTATGATTTAATCCGTGAACAAATATTGGTTGCAGCGGGAGTGCCCATTTCGGGCAAAAACTATACGCCTCAATTACACTCTATTGAATGCAGAATCAATGCCGAAGATCCTTACAATGATTTCAGGCCATCACCGGGCAAAATCACCGTATTACATGCTCCCGGAGGCCATGGGGTGCGGCTTGATACTCACGTTTACGCAGGCTATACAATTCCGCCAAACTACGACTCGATGATTGCCAAGTTGATTACCACTGCTCAAACAAGAGAGGAGGCCATCAACAAAATGAAACGAGCACTGGACGAGTTTGTGATTGAAGGGGTTAAAACAACTATTCCTTTTCACAGACAATTGATGGATCACCCTGACTATCTTGCCGGAAACTATACAACTAAATTTATGGAATCTTTCAAAATGGAAGAACCCGAAGATGAATAAAAATTAAACAGCCCCTGAAAAGGGGCTTTTTTATATGCAACTAAGTTATTGGGAAATAAAAACATGGTTTACAAATGTGGATTTTACCATTGTTGGCAGTGGTATTGTTGGCTTAAACTGTGCATTAAACCTGAGGAAAAATTTTCCTAAAAGTAAAATTCTTGTGCTTGAAAGGGGAATACTTCCCAGTGGCGCAAGTACAAAAAATGCAGGCTTTGCATGTTTTGGAAGCGTTTCAGAAATCCTGGATGACCTTAAATCACATTCTGAAGAAGAAGTTTTTCAGTTAGTCAAAAAAAGAGTTGACGGGCTTAAATTATTAAGAGAAAATTTGGGCGATAAAAACATAGACTTTCAGCTTAACGGCGGCTTTGAACTTTTTAAAAAAGAAGATGCGCAGCTTTATGAAACCTGTCTTAAGCAGATAAATAAAATTAACAATCTCCTAAGACCAATATTTCCCGAGAAGGCTTTTAGTGTCACAGAAAGCAAGTTCGGGTTTCAAAACATCATTGATCAAAGTTTTTACACGCCTTTTGAAGGCCAGATTGATGCCGGAAAAATGATGACCGCTCTCGTTGCAAAAGCTGTAGAAAAAGACATTTTAATTTTGAACGGTGCTTCCCTCACCAGATTCAATGAACAAAAAAGTTACGTAAGCATACTGTTAAACAACAATTTAGAATTTAAAACAAACAAAATTTTCATTGCCACAAATGGCTTTGCCAATGAGATTTTAAACGAAAACATTCAGCCCGCAAGAGCTCAGGTGATTATTACAAAGCCCATCAAAAACTTTAAAATAAAAGGAAACTTTCATTTGGACAGAGGGTATAATTATTTTAGAAATGTTGACGGGAGAATTCTTTTGGGAGGAGGCAGAAATTTAGACTTTAAGGGAGAAGAAACCACAGAACAGCACACCACAAAGGTTATACAAGCCCATCTTGAAAACCTGTTAAAAGATTTTATATTACCAAACACACCATTTGAAATTGAAAACAGATGGAGCGGAACCATGGGCGTAGGGTCACAGAAAAAACCTATTGTAAAGCAACTTTCAGACAATGTGTTTTGCGGGATTAGAATGGGGGGTATGGGCGTGGCTATTGGTTCAATTGTTGGAAAAGATTTAGCGGGGCTCGTTTAAAATAAAAACATTAAGAAATATTTTCGGAAAATTCTACTATCTTGAAGCCTTGTTTTAGCATAAAATATTTTTTATGATTAAGAAAAAATTCCCTGCAATCTTTTTCTTGGCTTTGTTCCTTTTTTCGTGTTCTTCTGACTCAGAAGAATACATTGACGACCCACTGCCGGTTTCTCCGGTGAATTTTGACATCAATAGCGTCCCATATCTAACACTATCTGAATACAATTTCTATGAAGGTGATATTAAAGAGCTAAACCCGGTTTATGGTGTAGTTCCTTATGATCTTATTACCCCTCTTTTTACTGATTATGCACTAAAGAAAAGATTTATCTGGATGCCTGCAGAACAAAAAGCTGGTTATGTGAGCGATGGCGACATCTTCAATTTCCCCGTTGGGACAGTTCTTATAAAAAACTTTTATTATAACAATATGTTGCCGGACAATGTGACCAAAATTCTAGAAACAAGGTTGATGATCAAAATGCCAAGTGAGTGGATTTTCGCCCAATACATTTGGAATGATGAACAAACGGAAGCGCATTATGATATGGAAGGAAGAACTGTTCCAATTCAGTGGTTTCAAAATGGGGTGCAAAGACAAGTTAATTATAGGATTCCCTCTCAGGAAGAATGCCTTATGTGCCATAAAACCATTGGAGAGGCCATGCCAATTGGGCCAAAACCACAAAATATCAATTCAATATTTAACTACGCAGATGGCGCAAAAAATCAGATGCAAAAGTGGGAAGAAATGGGCTATCTGGACAGCAATTATCCCACTGATATCAATACCACAGTCGGGTGGAATGACCCGTCAAAACCGGTTGAGTTAAGAATGCGCTCTTATTTTGACTCAAACTGTGCGCACTGCCATACAACAGGGGGTCACTGTGACTACAGACCAATCAGGCTGGCTTTCAATGAATCATCAAACCCGATAAACCTTGGTGTTTGTGTTGAACCCGACGAAGACATCAGTTTCTGGATTGATGATGACCCTACGCACATAGTTGCGCCCGGCGATATTAATAATTCAGTTATGTACCACAGAATGAACACAACTGAAGATGCTATAAAAATGCCATTAATCGGCAAAAGCTTAATTCACGATGAAGCAGTTGACTTGCTGATTGAATGGATTAACTCTTTAAATGGAACATGTGAATAATCATCTAATAATTATTTTAATACAATGAAAAAATTTACACTTTTAATTGTTCTAACAGCTTTGTTACAAAATGTAGCCTTCTCCCAATTGGCCTTTACAACCCAACCCATAGGAACCAGCGGGCAATACAGCATCTGTGCTGTAGATATGAATGGCGATTATCTGGACGATATCGTTTCGGTAAGTTCAACCAACATACAAATCTTTTTTCAAAATGCTGACGGCACTTTTACCCAGCAAAATTTTCCAACAACACAGGCAAACTATTTGCCATCCTGGAGTATAGCCGCAGGCGATATTACCGGAAACGGCTACAACGACCTGTTATACGGCGGTGGCTCCGGGGTTACTTTTATGTATGCCAACAATAATGGCACCGGATATACTGAAGTTTCTTTTCCGCAATTTGTCTTTGCACAGCGCTCAAACTTTGTTGATATAAATAATGATGGTGACCTTGACGCTTTTGTTTGTCACGATGTAGCCCCCAATGTTTACTACATCAATGACGGGAACGGAAACCTCACTTTTAATCAGGGCGGACTGGGCGACCATCCCAACGGCGGGCATTATGGTTCAATCTGGATAGATTACAATAACGATGGAAATCTGGATTTATTTATATCTAAATGTAGTGGTGGAAGCCAGGGCGCAACCGCAAAGTATAACGAACTTCATAGAAACAATGGAGACGGGACTTTTACAGATGTTAGTGTAGCTTCCGGGCTCAGGGATCCTTTGCAAACTTGGTCTTCAGCCTGGGGTGATTTTAACAACAACGGCTATATGGATGTTTTTGTTGGCGCAAGCTCCCCCTCAGACGGTATGCATAAATTGATGAGGAATAATGGTGACGGTACATTTACTAATGTTACAGCGGGCTCTGGATTTGACACTTTTGGAGGCACCAGTATAGAGCATGCAACCTATGACTTTAACAATGATGGATATCTGGATATAATGGGCAATTCAAACACCATTTTCCTGAATAACGGCGATTTTACCTTTACGGAACATACAGTGCCATTCTCCGGCGCAGCCATTGCAGACCTCAAC
>NZ_JCBCCK010000407.1:0-1588 GCF_059864935.1 Planktosalinus sp. | reverse complement strand
CTGACGCAAAAATGTATGATTCCAGTTTTGGATGGCGTTTTGTTAACCCAAAAATGCACGAAATGTACGGCACAGACGGAATGGGTGTCACTGCTGAAAACCTGGTGGAGAAATACAATATTTCGCGTGAAGACCAAGATACTTTTGCTTACAATTCTCAAATGAAAGCCACAAAAGCACAACAAAACGGACGTTTAGAAAAGGAAATTGTAACTGTGGAAATTCCACAAAGGAAAAAAGACCCGATACTTTTTTCAGAAGACGAATTCATAAAACCAAACACAACTAAAGAAGTGCTTGCCAAATTACGCGGAGCATTTAAAAAAGACGGCAGCGTCACCGCCGGAAATTCATCAGGATTAAACGACGGTGCAGCTGCAACAATTATCGCTTCAGAAGCTGCTGTAAAAAAATATAACTTAAAGCCTTTAGCAAAAATTGTAAGTTCGGCAGTAGTGGGCGTAGAACCAAGAATTATGGGCATTGGCCCGGTGGAAGCATCAAACAAAGCCCTCCAAAAAGCAGGACTCTCAATGGCAGATATGGACATCATCGAGTTAAACGAAGCCTTTGCTGCCCAATCGTTGGCGTGCATTCGCGAATGGGGACTGGCAGATGACGACCCAAGAATCAACCCCAATGGAGGCGCGATTGCCATTGGTCACCCACTAGGCGTAACCGGCGCCCGCATTTGCTACTCCGCCGCATTAGAGTTATCTTTGACAGGAAAGAAATATGCGCTTGTTACTATGTGTATTGGAGTTGGTCAGGGGTATGCGGCTGTGATTGAAAATATACCCGCGTAGGCGGATATCTCGTGAGGTTTAATTTTTTTACTAGTTACAATTTATATTTCATAAATATTAATTATATTTACAAAAAACAAATATAAAATGGCAACATTCACATCATCGTTACCACAAGAACTGCTGGATCAGCTTGCAAAAACCGCAACGGAATTAAAAATCCCTAAAAACAAGCTTATCCAAAAAGCACTTCAACGCTATTTGATTCAAATTGAAAAGGCACAATTTGCACAATCTTTTCAGCGATCAAGCAATGACCCTGAAATGTTGGAAATAGCAGAAGAGGGAATAGAAGAGTGGTTTCAAATGCTTGAAGAATTAGAAAAAGAATGAAACAAGGTGAAATCTGGAATGTCTATTTTGACCCTGTAAAAGGCAGCGAACAAAGCGGTAATAGACCCGCTGTTATAATTAGCGGCAATACAATGAACCAGAAATCTAATCTGGTAATTGTGTGTCCGCTGACAACGTCATTACATTATTATAAAGAGCA
The DNA here is from genome assembly GCF_059864935.1 of Planktosalinus sp. Classification (NCBI taxonomy): domain Bacteria; kingdom Pseudomonadati; phylum Bacteroidota; class Flavobacteriia; order Flavobacteriales; family Flavobacteriaceae; genus Planktosalinus; species Planktosalinus sp. Next base: position 289 of record NZ_JCBCCK010000407.1, on the reverse strand, counting down.
TCCGATTATAGAACCTAATGAAGAAAACGGTTTAAAAGACACTTCTGAAATCTTGGTTTTTCAGGTAGGAACGCTATCAAAAGAACGATTTAAAAAAAAACTTGGGACTATTTCAAAGGCAACAATAAAATCAATTCATGATACTTTATTCAAAATTTTAAAATATTAAATGGCAGTCAAGCTTTATTTTCTAAATGCTTTCTAATTTTGAAAAACACGATGAATCTAATAAAAAGAACAAAAATTAAATAAAAATATCCCAAAAACTCCCCTCTCCTTTGGAGAGGGG
>NZ_JCBCCK010000394.1:0-6473 GCF_059864935.1 Planktosalinus sp. | reverse complement strand
AAAAGGAAAAGTGACCCTTGACTCTTTCGAAAAGCAAATGGAAAGCGTCGAAAAGGAACGCAAGGATAAAGAAGCCCGAATCAGCAAGGTCAAAGAAACCAAAGCAGCTGAATTTGCCGCACTAAAAGAAAAAGCCACCGAATTTCCAACAGGTTTAAAAATGCTCTTCACCAAACAAGGCGACGGTGTGCAGCCTCGGGAAGGACAAAGCGTACTAATCAATTATGAAGGCTATTTAACCAATGGCTCCTTATTTGACTCCAGTAAACTGGAAGTAGCTAAAGAATATGAAATGGTTGACCAGCGCAGATTAAATGCCAACCAATACATTCCTATGCCTGCAAATTACAGCTTAGATGCTGAACTCATTGCCGGATTTAAAGAAGGCATGTTAAAAATGAAGGTGGGTGATGAAGCTGTGTTATTTATCCCCTCACATTTGGGGTATGGCGAGTCAGGGGCAGGGAATATTATCCCTCCCAATGCCGACCTTATTTTTGTATTGGAACTGGTTGATGTTATGAACTAATTCTTTGAATATATAAATTAAAAAGCGCTTCAAATTTTGAAGCGCTTTTTTTATAAACTGTCCCAAACTTTAGTACCAGGGTTATTTTTTGGAATATTTTGCTTGGCCAAGAGGGCGGTATTCAAACTTCTGCCCACCCACTGAAACTTCAGCCATCAAACCGGCTTTAGGCAAGACATAAACAATCATACCGTCATTAAATTTTGTGTTCAATGATACCCCTTCTTCAACCGCAACTGCAGCTACCTGCGACGTTAGCTCCAGTTCATTGTTCTTAAGCTTTTTAAAGGCTTCTTCACTATTAAAAAAGATTACCTCACTGTAAGCTTCACCACCAATTTGGGCTCCCACATCAAGTTGGGTCATGCTGGCCATACCCACCAGTTTTCCGCCTTTGTAAACTGCACCGTTGCCGGAAGCTGCCCCAACGATTACAGCCCCTTTACCCACATTGGGGAAAATAACATAGGCTGTTGCATTGCTAAACTGGCTTTCGAGGGCTTTATTCGTTTTAATAAACTCCTTTTTGGCCTCTTCGGCATCGTTGATTATCTTCTTGTCTTTATCACTGTCTTGTGCAAAAACAGACATGCTCATACATAGTACTGTTGCGAATATTAATTTTGTAAGTTTCATAATTTTCTTATTTTTATTGTTAGACCCTATAAATTTAATGTTTACGATTGCCACACTTAGTTAAGAGCCTGTTATATAGTGTGAAGGTTCTATTAAAAAATGAAATAATGCTATGTATAAGGACAAACAGCTACAACTGTGAATGTATATTTACTTAAATTTTTGAATACCTGATAACCGTCATATAAACTACTTAAGAAACTTATACCTTTATACTCCTTTTATATCAGACCCGTGAACCCAAAAATAAAACTCCATTTTTTTGGTGCGGCTCAAACCGTAACCGGTTCCAAATTCCTATTGGAAACCCCGGAACATAACATCCTTGTTGATTGTGGCATGTTTCAGGGGCTTAAGGAGCTGCGCCTGCAAAACTGGCGAGACTTTCCCTTTCGTGCCAACGAAATTGACCGCATACTACTCACCCACGGCCATCTGGATCACTGCGGGTATCTACCCAGATTGGTCAAACAAGGTTTTGAAGGTCCTATAATAGGAACTGCACCAACTTTGGCAATTGCTTCAGTTATCCTACGCGACAGCGCAGTGATTCAGGAAGAAGAAGCTGAACAGGCCAATGAGGAAGGCTACTCAAAGCACCATCCCGCACTTCCATTATACAATCAGGAAGATGCCGAACGCGCCATCAACCTCTTTCAGCCTGTAAACACAGACCAATGGATTTCAATTTCCGAAAATATCAAATGTCGGTTCAAAAAAGTGGGCCACATTATTGGTGCAACGTTTATCGAACTGGAAGTGTTTGGAAAATTAATTGTTTTTTCAGGTGACATTGGTCGGAAAGGCGACCCCCTGCTCTACCCTCCCGAAAAACCTGAATGGGCAGACATTGTTGTGATGGAAAGCACTTACGGCGACCGACTGCATCCCGAAGACGACAGTGAATCAATACTAATAGAAGCCGTACATCAGGCCATCAGGGAGAAGGGAACGATTATCATCCCCAGTTTTGCAGTTGAGCGTTTGCAAACCCTGATGTACAAACTCTGGGTGCTGTACAGCAAAAATAAAATACCCAACATTCCAATATTTGTTGACAGCCCTATGGGCAACGAAGTTCTCGATGTTTTCAGTCGTTTTGATTCCTGGCACAAACTCACAACATCCGAGTTTACAGCCATGACAAGGCATTTCAACATCATCACTTCTTACAAAGACACCTGGAAAACCATAGACAACAAACGCCCAAAAATCGTTATTGCCGGAAGCGGCATGGTTACCGGTGGGCGGGTGCTCACTTACCTCAGGTATTATATTGACAATCCGCTTACACAGGTTTTATTGGTAGGCTTTCAGGCAGAAGGCACAAGAGGCAGGAGACTACTGGAGGGAGAACAGGAAATTAAGCTGCATGGCAAATACATTCCCGTTAAGGCTCAAATCAAGACCATTGAGAGTCTTTCTGCTCACGCAGACCAGAGAGAACTTCTCGATTGGTTGAGTGAAATTAAAAACATCCCCGAACACCTGTTTCTGGTTCACGGGGAAGTTCAGGCGATGGAAGTCTTGCAAAATAAGTTGCTTGAAACCCTAAAGTTAAAATCTACACTCCCAAAATTGAATGAACACTATTTGCTATAAATATTAACTAAAAACTCAAACTCATGAATGATGCACATTTACATCTTGTGGCCAATCACTTTCCAATAATCGGATTGGTAATTGGCTTCCTTGTGCTGCTTTTCGGACTGTTATTTAGCGACCGCAAAGTGAGAATGACCGCGCTTGGAATATTAATTTTCAGCTCATTGACTGCTTTGTTTGCAAATTATACCGGTGAACTCGCAGAAGATGTTGTTGAAAAGCTTTCGGGTGTTTCTGAAGCTCATATTGAAACACACGAAGATGTTGCCGAACTTTTTCTTTGGACGATGGCTATGACGGGTGCTTTGGCACTTATTCTCATTGTTTTGGAATTAAAACGAATAAAAAGAACAAAGCTGGTCTACATTCCGTTAATCATTGCCATAGTAGTTTCGGGGTATTTTGCCAAAGAAACCGGAACTACAGGCGGTGAAATTCGTCATCCGGAAATCAGGGCTGACAGTCAAGCTACAAACCCAAACAGCAAATTAAAGAAAGTAAGCAAAAAAGCAAATAGGACTGATGATGATTGATCTAAAATTTCAATCTATAGTGACTCTGTTAAATCAAATTGGTTTTGGATGATGATACTTTTCCAATAACAAACCTGAATGTCCTTATGTGCATCAGTTGTTTAATAAATTGAAGTGCATTGCAACTCATTATTTAACCACGGAGTACACAAAGAAGGCACAGAGGGCACAAAGAAATCCGTCAAAACTCTTTATCACCTTGTCTTAAGTCTAATTTAAACAAAAACCACCTGATCGTCAAAGTCAGGAGTGGCCTGTTTATGTGTACAGCGATTATTTGAAACGTAAGTGATTCAACTGAAACTTTATGCAATCAATTGATTACAAAACCGATTTGATATGGCTTTCCAGCTCCCCTTTTTTCTGTTTACGAATTAGCTTTTCAATTTCAGGATTTCTGCCCAACTCCTTCTTGTTTCGTTCATAAAAAGCAATGGTGTGGTTGGTTCCTGCCATAACACCCGCCAGGCGATCTTTGGAATAATCGTTTTCTAAGCTGTATTTAGTCCAGCCGCTCAAAAATGCCATTAAACAATCAGGGCAGTCCATAAAAGGGACGATTGCCTGAGAAATCTCAAGCGTAACCGTTGGACTTCCGGTCATCCATTGCATTAAAAATGCGTTTACTGCTTTGCGTTTGCCTTGTTGTTCTGAAACCGGTGTTGAAAATGACCATTCAATGGCTTTGATGACTTCCTGTTCATAATTAGCATAATCTGCTTCTGAGTCGAAAGAAATATTTACGGGTACTTCAAACTCCTGAGCAATTAAACCAACACTTAAAAAAAGGAATAATAACAAAATGATTTGTGATTTCATAAAAATATTTATTTAAGATTAGAGATACTAAAGTAAATAAAAATCAGAACAACTCTTCAGTTGGATACCAAGTATTTAAAATTCATGACAAACCCTAAATCCCCGATTATACAAACAATGAATAACTATATTAACACCCTTTTAAGATAAAATTTTTTACTTTGCAGGCTCAAAACTATTACACCAGTTACTAATCAAAAACCTTATTATGAATCTAACTCTCCACAAAACAGCGCTTGCTATCAGTTTTGTACTGATACTGCAAAGCTGTAACACCAAAGAAAAAGAAGAAACTATGCCAGACAATCCGCTGCTTGCTGAATGGACAGGACCCTATCAGGGCGTTCCTGCATTTGATCAAATGAATGTCGAAGACCTGCAACCGGCCATGGAACTGGCCATGCAAAAACACCTGGAGGAAATCGACCAAATTGCCGGTAACCCTGACGAACCCACTTTTGAAAACACCATCCTGGCCATGGAAAAAGCGGGGCAGGAATACAACCGTGTGAGTACATATTACTACATCTGGAGGAGTAATATGTCCACACCGGAATTCAGGGAAATTGAAGCAGTACTTTCTCCCAAAATTTCGGAATATGAATCTAAAATCCAACAAAACGAAGCGCTTTTTCTACGCATCAAAACCGTGTATAAAGATGCATTGGGCAGTCCATTGAATGATGAACAACAACGCCTGACAGAACTTAAATATCAAGAATTTGAAATGAACGGTGCCAATCTTGATGCAGAAGGCAAAGCCCGCTATGCTGAAATCAACATGGAGTTGGCGGCCCTGTACACCACATTCTCAAACAATGTGTTGCACGACGAAGAAAACTATGTGACCTACATCACCGGCGAACAATTGGGCGGACTCCCCGAGTCTTTTGTCAATGCCGCTGCCAAAGCCGCTGCAGACCGCGGTCGCGAGGGCGAATATGCCATTACCAATACCCGCTCGTCTATGGACCCCTTCCTTACCTATTCTGACGAAAGAAGCTTACGCGAAAAAGTTTGGCGCACTTATTATTCACGTGGTGACAACCGTGATGAATATGACAACAACGACGTGATTGCACAAATACTGAAACTGCGTCACGAACGCGTGCAACTGCTGGGTTATGACAATTTTGCCGAATGGCGCCTGCAGGACCGTATGGCCAAAAACCCCGAAAATGCTATGGAACTGATGGAAACCGTATGGCCGGCAGCCCTTGCCCGCGTGGATGAAGAAGTGGCCGAAATGCAAGCCATTGCCAATGCCGAAGGACATAACATCACCATCGAGCCATGGGACTATCGTTACTATGCCGAAAAAGTGCGTAAATCCAAATACGACCTCGATTCAGATGAGGTGAAGCAATATCTCGAACTCAATAACCTGACCGATGCCATATTTTATGTGGGCGGCGAACTCTTTAATTATAAATTCACTCCCATAACAGACGGCAGTGTGCCTGTATTTCACGAAGATGTAAAAGTATGGGAAGTCAATGACATCACCAGTGGCGACCACATTGGGGTGTTTTACCTCGACCCTTTTGCACGCACAGGAAAACGCTCCGGAGCCTGGGCCACCCAGTATCGCAGCCACGCCAACTATGACGGTAAGCGTACTGTGCTGGCGAGCAACAACTCTAACTTTGTAAAAGCAGCACCAGGAGAGTCTGTGTTGATTTCCTGGGATGATGCCGAAACATACTTCCATGAGTTTGGGCACGCCCTGCATTTCTTTTCGTCAAACGTCACTTACCCCACCCTCAATGGTGGCGTTAGGGATTATACCGAATTCCAGTCGCAGTTGTTAGAGCGCTGGTTGTACACAGACGAAGTGATCAACCGCTTTCTGAAACACCACAAAACAGGGGAAGTCATTCCGGCTGAGTTGGTAGAAAAAATCAAAAATGCATCAACGTTTAACCAGGGGTTTGCCACTACCGAATTTTTAGCTTCTGCCCTGATGGATATGAAATACCACACTACAGACCCGGCCAATATCAATCCGCGTGAGTTTGAAAAGAAAACACTGGATGCTTTGGGTATGCCCAAACAAATCGTGATGCGTCACCGCACCCCTCATTTTAGTCATGTGTTCTCCGGCGAGGGCTATGCCACGGCTTATTACGGCTATATGTGGGCAGATGTATTGACCAGCGATGCAGCAGAAGCATTTGAAGAAGCCCCGGGAGGGTTTTATGATCAGGAGATGGCCGATAAACTGGTGAAATACCTCTTTGCCCCACGCAATGCCATGGACCCGGCTGAAGCATACAGAAGGTTCAGAGGAAGAGATGCCACTATCGATGCGCTAATGCGTGACAGGGGCTTTCCTGTTCCTGAGAATTGAT
>NZ_JCBCCK010000388.1:0-1190 GCF_059864935.1 Planktosalinus sp. | reverse complement strand
ATGGCCAAAACATTCATCATTTTCGGAACAAAAAAGGAATGGGTTTTTAACAGCCGCACTACAGTTGCAGTAGGGGTTTCAGATTTTGAAAGTGCTGCATAGGCTGAAAATTCCTGACGCCAGGTTGCTTTTTCTGAAAGTTCTTTGATGGCTTCCTGTTTGTTTTGAATGTCGTCAACGGCATTGCTTTTCAGTTTTTTGGCAAGCGCAGTTGCTCCTTCACGGGTGGCTGTGCGGTTGAGGTATTGATAGAAAGAGCCTTTGCCAAACAGGTCGATATCCTGACTGAAATAATGCATATCTTCCTTAAATTCATTGCCCTCCGGAAAGTCAGATACTTCCCTTTTTAATGCTTTGAGTTCCTTATTATTGATAGCAATAAGTTCCAGCAATAATTTCTTCTGAAACGTAAGGTCGCTGTGACGTGAAACCAAAAAAACAAACAAGGCACTTCCCAAAATAAGTGTCGCAATGACACCTCTGGCATCGCCAAAAAAGAAATAGACCCCAAAACAAATCAAAACAAACACGCCCAACCGAAGCATACTTGAGGCAAACAGCTTTTGCCTGATTCTTTTGAGTTGCTTCTGAAAAGTTTCAATTTGAGCGGGGTAAAACTCGTGCGGTTGCTGTGCCATTGTAACTATTTTAAACGCTCCGAAATTACTCTGAAATTAATTAGCATGCAAAAGTATATATACAAGCATATTAATATACTCACTGGTAGTTGTCCCGCAAATCACGCTGATTTGCGCAGAAAGCCTAACTATTACATAAAAAATCTGCGGATATTTGCGAAATTTGCGGGCTAATTTTTAGCGAGTTGAATTTATAATATTTTACAAGTTCTTTAATTCAGCCTGTAGTTTTTTGGTGAGGCTCGAAACGATCAAATCATAGGAATGGTCAATGAGGTTGTATATCATTTCATCTGGCACATCCTGATTGATGGAAACAGTATTCCAAAGTTGTTTGTTCATATGATAGCCCGGTTGCACGGCTTCATATCCTGCACGTAATTCCAGGGCGCGGTCAGGGTCACATTTTAAGTTTACAGAAGGGGTTTCTTCTTCCCATTTTTTGAGTGAAGTGAGCGCAAACATTTTGTTCATCACTTTAAAAACCAAGGTGTCTTCGTCAAATGGAAAGTGTTCAGTGACGCCTTTTTTGCTGATGCAGTAGTTTCTGTA